>JAYUAV010000387.1:0-4745 GCA_043741175.1 Verrucomicrobiota bacterium | reverse complement strand
TGACCTACTGCGCCACTTGCGACGGTGCATTACCGATGTTCCGCAATCAACCGCTCGTTGTCGTGGGCGGCGGCGATTCAGCGTGCGAAGAAGCGATGTATCTGACGCGGTTTGCCTCGGTGGTTTATCTGATCCACCGGCGCGATTCATTGCGCGCGTCCAAGATCATGGCTGATCGCGCGTTGGCGAATCCGAAGATCAAACCCATCTGGGACTCCGCCGTGACGGAAGTGCTGGACGTGAAGCAGGACAAAGTCACCGGCGTGCGCGTGAAGAATCTCAAGACGAACGCGGAGAGTGTGATTGATTGCGCGGGATTGTTCGTGGCCATCGGTCATGTGCCGAACACGCAAATCTTCAAGCCGTTCATCAACACTGACGAGAACGGCTACATCATCCGCACGGAAGGCGCGGCGACGAATGTGCCGGGCGTGTTTGTGGCGGGTGATTGTTCCGATCACGTCTATCGTCAGGCGATCACGGCGGCGGGAATGGGCTGCGCGGCGGCGATTGAGGCGGAACGGATGCTTGCGGCAGAGAATCAGTGAGGGCGTCCGCAAAAACTTTGTAGCCGTCACGCGGGCGGTGGGAATACACTGCGCTCCATGACCAAGACTTCACGAGCCGAACAAACGATAGGGCAGGGCGGATTGCCGTTGGTGCGCATCGAAACTCCGTGGAGCGTCGCCGAGATTTATCTTCAGGGCGCAACAGTCACGCATTTCCAAAAACATGGCGAAGCGCCGTTGTTGTTCTTGAGCGCGTTGAGCCGGTTCGAGAAAGACGCACCGATTCGTGGCGGCATTCCCGTGATCTTTCCGTGGTTCGGCAAACCCGTAGATAAACCGGGGCAACATGGTTTCGTACGGTCGCGTGTTTGGGAACTGGCTGGGACGAAGACGAACACAGACGGCAGCGTGGAGGCGCGATTCAAATTGCCGACGTGTGCGGAGCTGCCGTCCATCGCCGTGGAATATGTCGTGACGGTGGGCGAGACGTTGACGGCGGAATTGATCGTGAAGAACGGTTCTGCAGGCGAGTTTGTTTTTGAGAACTGTCTGCACACGTATTTCACCGTCGGCGATATTCATCAGACGAGCGTGACGGGATTGAAGGGCGTAGAATATCTGGATGCGGTGGACAATTTCGCGCGCAAGACGGAGCAGGCGGATGCCATCCGGTTCACCGCTGAGACGGATCGGGTTTATTTCAACACGCCTCACACGACGGAGATTCGCGATGCGGCGTTGCGCCGGGTCATCCGTGTGGAGAAGGAGAATTCTGTTTCAACCGTGGTGTGGAATCCGTGGATCGAGAAGGCGAAGCGAATGGTGGATTACGGCGATGAAGAATATCTGCGGATGGTTTGCGTGGAATCTGGCAACGTGCGCGCCGAGGCGATCAAGCTCGCACCCGGTAGTGTGTCGAGGCTAAAGGTGAAGTTGAGCAGTGCGCTGATATTGTGAAAGCACCAAGCTCCAACATCCAAGCACCAGAGAAACTCCAAGTTTCAAGCTCCAATCTGCACATGCACGTCCGCGTTTGAAATCGGATTTTGGTTGTTGGCGCTTGGATGGTGGAGCTTTCGCCAGCCAAGATCAGAGCCTCCTCACGTCGGCTGCTACAAGAATTTACTTCGCACCACCAACGCCCGATGGCTTGTCTTTCAACACGGAGAAATTTCCCTCCTCGCAACACGCGACGAATCCTTCCGTCACAGATTTCAAATCTTCCCAGCGCGCACGGATTTGTTTGGCTTCCTTTGGCGTGATCTGATTGTCCGCAGCAGTCACTGCGATGATAGAGAGCAGGTCGGCAAATTCTTGGACGATCTCGTTGGTGGCCGGGATGAGATATTCCGGGTGCGGCTTGTTGGTCTTGGGATTGAGGATGAAGAAACCGCCGGCGCGTTCACAAATCCATTGCACGAGCCGGCGGTCATTGGTGCTGCGGATCAATTGCTCGATGCGATCCAGCGGATTGACCGCGCCGCTGCCTTCGCCGTCATCCGGCTCGGCCCATTTGTAGATCATGGACTGCGAGAGGTTGAGGTCTGAGGCGACTTGCTTCGCGCTGGTCTTCTGGATGACCTCGCGCAGGAGTTCGTGCGATTGCATGGCCGCAACGATGTGAAACGCAGACGGGAAATTCAATAGCGAACACATCGAACGCAACGTGAGCAATCTTCCTCTGGCGTGTCTTCAAAATGGAGTTCTGCGTTCAGCACCGGAGGGGCGAGAAGAAGTTAGCCCACGGCGTGAGCCGCGTGGGACAGGCGGGCAAAATCCACAAGCCCCGGAGGGGCGAAAGAAAACTACGAGGCCAATGAAGAATCTGTCGCCCCTCCGGGGCTTGGTATTGTAACAACTCAACCCATGGCTCACGCCGTGGGCTAACTTCTGTCGCTGCTCCGCAGCTAAAACTGGTTTTGAAGACACGACCTAGAATTGGCGGAGTCGAATTACTTTTCAGGAAATACTTCTTCGATGGCTGAGTGCAGCGCGCTAATCATGGCTTTCATCTGTGCGGCGGTGGTACAATACGGCGGCATGAGCACGATGACATTCCCAATGGGGCGCGTGAGCACGCCACGCTTTGCCATCGCTTCGCAAACGCGGATGCCCGCTCGCTCTCGTAGGTAGAACGGCTTGCGCGTGCGCCAGTCTTTGACCAACTCCACGCCTGCAAAGAGTCCGATGCGGCGGATGTCTCCGATTTGTGGAAGTGCCCAGAGTGTTTGAAGTTCGTCGGCAAAATTCTGTTCGAGTGCAGTTCGCGCGGCGATGGATTGTTTGCTCTGCAAAATCTCCAGACTCGCTAGAGCCGCGCTCGCACCAAGTTGATTCCCGGTGAAGCTGTGGCCGTGGAAAAAGGTTTTGAACTCGTGATACTCGCCGAGGAAGGTGTCGAAAATCTTTTGTGTGGTGAGCGTCGCAGCCATCGGCAGGTAGCCGCCGGTTAAACCTTTCGCCACGCAAAGAAAATCAGGTTGCACCCCTTCGTGGTGACTGGCGAAGAGTGATGAAAGGGAGAAAGGGAGAAAGGGAGCAGGGGAGAGTTGCACCTTTTCACCCGTTCTTCCTTTATTCTCTGCAACTCCAGTTCTGCCAAACCCCGTCATCACTTCGTCCGCGATGAGCAACGCGCCGTTGCCGCGCGCGATGTCGGTGACTTGTTTCAACCAACCCGCCGGTTGCGGAATCATTCCTGCCGCGCCTTGCATGAGCGGCTCGAAGACAAAGGCGGCGTAGGGATTGCCGCGTTTCTTTTGCGTGGAGAATTTCTTTTCCACCAGGCTCACACATTCCCAGTTGCATTTGCGATGGTCGCGGGCGTCGGCGCGTTCGGGCTTGGCCTTGTTGAACGGGCAGCGGTAGCAATACGGCGACATGACCTTGTCCGTCTTGAACAACATCCCGCCGTAGGCTTTGTGGAAGAGATCAATGTGGCCGAGCGAGACTGCTCCGATGGTGTCGCCATGGTATGCGCCGTCCAGGGAGAGGAATCTTGGGTGGAGCGAGGCTGCTGACGAGCCATGTCCGGCTCGCGAGGACGCTCGCCTCACCGTCTTGGCGCGAGCGCGGCGGGTGAATTCGTAGGCGAGCTTGAGTGCGACTTCGAGAGCGGTAGAGCCGTCGTCGCTGAAGAAAACCTTTTCCAATTTACGATTTACGATTGCCGATTTACGCGTCGCCTTGCTTTGCTTGTCGTAAATCGTAAATCGTGAATCGTAAATCTTATTCGCCTCGCTGACGAGTTTTGCGGCAAGTAAAGAAGCCGGTTCATTTGCGAAACCGAGCGCGGAACTGTGGGAAATCTTTTTCAGTTGTCGCGTGATGGCGGCGTTGATCTTCGGGTGTTGATGGCCGTGGAGGTTTGTCCAGATGGAGGAGTTGGCGTCGAGGTATTGTTTGCCGTGAACATCGCGAAGCACCGCGCCTTTGCCAGACGTGATGACGATAGGCTCGCGTTTCAGCCAGTCGCGCATCTGCGTGAACGGATGCCAGACGTGTGCGTGATCGAGTTGGGCGAGCGAGGGCATTTATGATTTACGATTTACGATTTGGGACAACGCCTGTGTGAGTTTGGTGACGTCAGCCGCTATGTGGGCGGCGGTAATTGTGATCCTTAATCGTGCCGAGCCGCGCGCGACAGTCGGATAGCGGATGGCGGGGACGAACAAGCCTTGCTCGCGAAGCGTTGCAGAGGCGGCGACAGTGGCGGTTTCATTACCGATGACCAAGGGGATGATGGCACTGGGAATTGCCGATTGCCGATTGCCGATTGCCGATTGGAATTCTGCAACACACGTCCAGAGTTGTTCATTGCGCGCTTTGCCTTCGGCGGATTGTGCGAGTTTGATCCCAGCACTGGCGGCGGCGGCGGCGGCGGGAACGGGCGCGGTGCTGAAGATGAAGCTGCGGGCGCGATTGATAAGATAATCAATCAACGCGCGGCTGCCGCAGATGTAACCGCCACTTGCGCCGAGTGCTTTGCCGAGCGTGCCCATCTGGATTTCGATGCGGTCGCTGACGCCGAGAGCTTCCGCGAGTCCGCGACGGTTAGTGCCGTAGAGTCCAGTGGCGTGGGCTTCATCCATCATCAACCACGCGCCGTATTTTTCTTTCAACGCGACGATTTCAGCCAGCGGCGCGGCATCACCATCCATACTGAAGATGCTTTCCGTGACGATCAACGTGGTAGGGCGCGTCACTCCGTGCGCGCCGTCGCTCTGCCTGGCATTG
>JAYUAV010000386.1:0-3210 GCA_043741175.1 Verrucomicrobiota bacterium | reverse complement strand
TGGTTTCAACTGGCGTTGAGTTGTTTGCCTTTGATGCCGGTCTGGCAGCGGGTGTCACGGCGCAGTTGGTTGAGTACCATGCGGCGTAGCAGGCCAAGGTTCTCTACGGCGTGCCCCGTGCGTGCGCGGGATTGATCGTCGTTCATCTACATGTCCAGCACCCATTGCAGTTGGTTCTCCACGCCCCAGTGTTCCCGCACCGCCCGCGCAAAGGTTTTCACCTCCAGAGGCAGGCTCGACAAGTATAGCAATTAACACAGACATTGGCATGTGTGGTGATAGGCTGTGGGCATGAAAGGCTATACGATGGATTTACGCGTCCGGGTCGTGAAATTTCTACAGGCGGGCGGTTCCAAGGCCGAGGCTGTGCGCCGCTTTGATGTGGCGCGGCGCACGGTCTATCGCTACCTCGCTGCCACCCAAGCGGGGACGCTGGCACCGAAAACGAGCTGGGGAAAATGGCGCAAGCTCGATCCGCAAAAACTTTCGGCCCACGTCAAGAAACAGCCTGACGCCACGCTCAAGGAGATCGCCACCGCCTTGGCGGTCAGCCACAACGCCGTCTGGGTGCGGCTGAGGAAACTGGGCTTCACGCGGCGGATTCAAACAGCCACAGCAGGTGCGGCAATCGTATTGCCCAGCTGTTCGTAGCCCCACCGCAACATCCGCTCGCTGGTTTCCCAATTCAGGCAGGCGTCAGTGATGGAGACACCGTATTGCAATTCTTTCGCTGGCTTCGGGAAGGGTTGGTTGCCTTCGTGCAAATGACTTTCCACCATCACGCCGATGACGGAGCGGGTGCCGTTGACGCGCTGTTCGATGACGCTGCGCCAGACTTCTTCCTGTCGCGCGTGTTTCTTTTCAGAGTTGGCGTGGCTGCAATCCACCATCATCACGGCGGGCAACTTGTGTTTGAGCAGCGTCGCTTCAGCATCCGCGATGCTGGCTGCGTCGTAATTAGTCCGCGCACGTCCGCCGCGCAGAACGGCGTGGCCATTGGGATTTCCCGTCGTGCGAACGATGCTGATCGCGCCCTCCTCGTCGAGGCCGAGAAAGCTGTGGCGATGTCGCGCAGCACCCATCGCGTCAATGGCGACTTGCAAGCTGCCATCCGTGGCGTTCTTGAATCCGACAGGCATGGAGAGCCCGCTGGCCATCTCGCGATGCGTCTGGGATTCGGTGGTTCGCGCGCCAACAGCAGCCCAACTGATCAAGTCTGCGATGTATTGAGGGACGATTGGATCGAGAAACTCCGTGGCCGTGGGCAAACCCATGCCCGCGATCTGTACGAGCAATCGCCGCGCGATCTTTAATCCTGCCTCAATGTCCTGTGTGTCGTCGAGGTGCGGATCATTGATCAGACCTTTCCAGCCGATGGTGGTGCGGGGTTTTTCAAAATAGACGCGCATGACAATTTCCATGCGATCCGCGAGTTCTTTGCGAAGGACATTGAGGCGCGTGGCGTATTCCATCGCACCGCGTTCGTCGTGAATGGAGCACGGCCCGATGACGACGAGCAGGCGCGGGTCTTCTTGATTGAGAATGCGGATGATGCGTTCACGACTCATAGCCACGGTGGCGGTAGCTTCTGGCGTTGGCGGAAACGCGGACTTCACCACGCGCGGCGAGGAGAGGCGGACTATTTCGCGGACATGCAAATTTTGCGTCTTGAACATCGCCGGGAGTATAGCGGCAAACTGCGCGGGCAAAAGAAATTTTAGAGCGATGAAGAAAAACTCCGAATGATGCTGGTGAGTTGGACGCCGATCAGGTTTGCAGCGCGAGTTCACCTTCCGGGAGAGGCTCGGATTTTTTCCGGGTGTTCAAGGCGACGCTCAATCCCAAGATGCCTGTAAAAAAATAAAGTTCATAAGAGACCGCTCCGAAAATGGAGAAGAAGAAAATGGCCCGTGCCGTGAAACACGCAAAGAGAAATGCGTTGATCGTCCTCAGTTCCGGGAGTCCGTGCCGGTAATTTTTGTAGAGATGGAGGGATCCTGCCGCAACCAGCCACAAGAACCCCAACAGCCCGTAGATGCCAAACGGAATCAAGAGCGAGAGCGGGCCGTTGTGATAATCACCCGACAAAGCCGCCCATTCGCTTGCCATGTGGCCAAAACGCAATTGGTTGTGTTGAGCCATATAGTTGTCGTTACCCGAAAAAGTGTATCCTTTGCCTCTAAAAAAATAAACGGGCACTTCGTCCACGACTTGTTTCCACAAATCTATCCGCCATTGCGAAGAGGACTCGGCATGGATTTTTATCATCGGATCAATATCAATGGGCAGGAAACTGAAACATCGTTGGATAGTGGGTGGCAACTTGTCCGCTGATGTCAGGAGAAAACCTGTAACCAGGGTGCCCATTAAAATAACGATTAACATGACTCTTGTGCGCCACAGCCGTTCCAAGACAAAAAGAATTCCAAATGTCAGCGTCACCAAAATTAGGTGGGAGCGGAAACCACCAAAAAACCCCATGGCAATTCCGCCGAGAAAAAGCACTAACCGCCAAGGTCGCGCCAGATCAAACACCCCTTGAACGCCGTACCGGGCCAGCATCCAACTAAAAAAACAAGCCGATGCCGCGACCATCCCGTTGATGCGAAATTCTCCAATAGCGCCGCTTTGCTGTGAATCAAAGAGATCAGGTTGCGTCGTCGCCGGAAAAAAAAGATGAACGAAGTTTAAGGACGGTCCGGTCCAAGCCGCGACCTGGCTCAATATGGACGAGATGCCAGGCAAAAAGAACAAGGCGACAAACCAATTGGCCTGTTTCGGGGAAATGGTTCTGCTTGAAATGGCGAAGAACCCGGCGATGGCTGAGAGAACGTAAAAATAATGTCGCCCCCCGACCAACGCTCCGCCAAAAATCTTAAGTTCTATGCCGCCGGTCATCGCGGCTGTAATGATGGTTACCCCGCCAAAGACTGCGATGGGCAGTGTCAGCGATGGTACATGGGCAAACTTGTGCTCTGAATTAACGGAGCGATTCAATACGGCGAAGAACAATCCCAACAGGGACAAGCAAGCCCAGATTAGTGGTGCGCCGGGTAAAAAGCTGGCTTGTGCAGTCGTGTTCCAACCTGCGATCAGAATGGGATGGTACCAGCGCATGAGCAGGGGGAAACTCAAACCTGCGATGGCCGTCGCAATTACAACCATGCTGACGGGGTCGTTGACGTCGGCGAGCAGGTAGCCAAGCAACAC
>JAYUAV010000385.1:0-4024 GCA_043741175.1 Verrucomicrobiota bacterium | reverse complement strand
CACAGTCGCCTGCCGCAACTTCCCCGCCCCAACACGCCCGGTCATCGCATCCATCAAGACGACAGAACCTGCCGCAGTCGCCAGCGGCAGCCAGCCTTCAATGGCGCACTGACTGCGATTGGCGATGAAGTAATTTCGCCCGCCCTCGAATGAGCGGCGGATGTAAAACAAACCCTCCTGATCCACCATCGTCTCACGCGCGACACCAGCCATTGCGAGTGCAGATTCGACATCACCAACCAAGATGCGGCCTTTGCCGACGGCTACGGAGTGCCGCCCTCCAAATCGGCTTGTTTCACCCGGAGTACCGATTTCCAAATCGGCTCGTTGGTGGCTGCCAGAAATGTTACTGGCCGATTTGGAAATCGGCGCTCCGCTGAGTTGCGCGATCAATGCCGTGAACTTTGCGCGACGATTCTCCAAGTCGCCCAGACCAGGAACATCTTTCGGCAAACTATCGGAGAAAATCACTGTTGCTCCTGACTTCGCCAGCGAGACAAGTTTCTCCAAAGTCGGCAGCGGCATCACATCGCACCGAGGCACGACGATGACACGGTAGTTGCCGCCGGGAACTTTGACTTCGCCGCCAGAATTTTTCGCGGCAGCAAGCTGACGATCCGAGACGTAATCAAACGCATAACCGCGCTGCCAGAGTTGCTCCGCAACCGTGCCGATGGGTTGCGATTCAAACCAACCGCGCGCATGAACTGTCATGTGCGGCAGCAACGGCTCTGCGCCAGCCTTCTGCCAGAAATCATTGATCGGCCAGTAGAGCAGGATGTCGTTGTCGGGTTCGCCGGATTGCAAAATGGACTGGCAACGCGCGACGTAATCATTGAGCGCACGCGCATCGCGCCACACGGCATTGCGCGGATTCATCTCGTAACTCGCGTAGAACACCCAACCCGGCCAGCCAGCTTCATCCGGTGAGTAGCAAGTGCCGTGATAGAAAACATGATTCACCCCGGAGACGAACAGGTCATCGAGCAGATACTTCATGTCCGAAAGTTTCTCGGTGAAATGTTCCTTGAGCCATGTGCCGGTCTCGCAGCCGACAAATTTCCGCCCCGCCACATGCGCTGCGGACGATGCAAACTTGCTGATGAGTTTGTTGCGGTCACGATTAAACATCTCCGTCTCCGGCACGTCGGCAAGCGCGTAGAGGTCGAGCAGGTTGCCGGGGGAACCGTGGGCTTCGTTCCGCGTGATGAATCCGTGCTGATGCGACCACTTCACCCATTGCGACAACGAATCCTCAATCATCACGTCGGAAACTGTTTCGCGATAATCTGCGAGAACGCGGGCGGTATCCGTGGTGCGTATTGCGTGGTGCGTGGATTTTGAATCGAACAACTCAGGCAGATAATTCTGTAACTTATAGCCGCGACGTTTCTCAAATTGCGCGAAGAAATCCGGCGACCACTCGGACTTGTATTCGTAAGAGTCGTGATATTGGGCGCGAGGTTTTGCGCCCCGATAGTTGTCGAACGCCTCGGTGAAGCTGCGGAGAAACACCGGCATTGCGTTCGAGTAAATCAGATTGAGCATCGGGCCTTCGCCGCCGGGCGCGGGGCGTTTTACTTTTTGCGCGTTCAACTTTTGGGAGATGGCATAGACCTTCGCGCCACCTTCGGGAGCAATCCAATTCACCGAACCCTCGGGGAGGATTTGCGAAGTGAGGTCAACTGGAGCGCGGGCTTCAGCCCGCTTCAACTCACGATTTTGCGTGGTCGTCGAATTTATTTCCAGCATCAACTCGTCATTGGGCGGTGAAGCGGCGTGAACGCCGCGCCCCGCCGAGGGAAACGCCACGAGTGCCTGGGTTTTCTTGAGATCAAACTTCTCGGTGAGCTTTTCACCGGCGTTAACATCGAATGTTTTGACGATGACGTTCGCATTGCCTTCGTTCTCGCCCACATACGGGCCGCCACCGAAACACCAGCCCGAACCCGTGGTCATGTCCACGCCGAGATCAAGCCGCTTCGCCTCGCGCACGGTGTGATCAAGCATCTCCATCCAACGTGGCGAGAGATAACTGATGTAGTTCGTCTCCCAACCTTTCGCGCCGTAGATGGGGATGATGTGGACGCCACCATAACCCGCATCATGATAACGCGTGAGTTCGCGTGTGAGATTGGTCTTGTCCACCGCGCTGCCCATCCACCACCAGTAGGCCCAAGGGCGTTGTTCGCGGGTGATGGCTGGCCAAGACTTTCCAAGAGATTCCGCAGTCAGCGGAGATTCACAGACAGAAAGCAAAGTTAATGCTAAAAGTGCTTTGAGGCACATCATAGAATAACGATGCGATTGCCGTGCTAGACGAATGAAACTTGGAATACGATGATTCAACGCGCACTCTGTTCAAGCATGGTCAGAATATTGGTCAGTGTGACGTTGTCGTAATCAACTAAGGTTGCGGCCAAAGCAATCGCTTTGGGGCTTTTGGCAAACGAAACACTGCCGTCATTGAACGCCAACTGCCAGCCTTGGTCACGTCCGTGTGCTAACTCTTCTAGCGTCGTGCCACTTCCAAGATAATCCATTAGCAGAATTTTACGCTGCTTGATGTCAGCGGTTTTTTGCATGAGCCGGTACTCATCGGCAGCACCGACTGGATTCCTCATCCACGGATTGAACATATATCCTGAACGGACAATGCCACCCGCATCGCTACTCATGAACTGAGGTGAACTGTATTGTCCGATTCCCAGAAGTGCATCGGCCTTGTAACTCGGACACCAAAATATTTTTCCCGTTCCTGCATACTTCGTTGGATACAAGTAGCCCAGGTTGTTGAACTGACCCGCGCCAAATACAGTCGAAGGCTGGATTACAGCGGGAACACGCGTGTTTGGATTTCCCGACCAGACGTAGCGCGAATACCAAGTGCCACGCATCAGGTTGATGGCACCAGTCGTCGGATGTGTCCAAGTTGGAAACATATCATTGGAATCTCCCGCATACAAAAGGCTGCCAATGGCACACTGCTTCAACTGTGACAGGCACACGGTGCGCAGTGCCTTTGACTTCGCTTTGGCCAAGGCTGGCAAAAGCATGGCTGCCAAGATGGCGATGATGGCGATGACAACGAGCAACTCGATGAGGGTAAAAGCCTTGACCGACTTGCAGCGGGACTCGGTTCGTTTGACGTGTTTCATAAATTGGTAATCAGGTTCAATCGTGTACTGCGTTTTGTTAACTGGCACAAAATCATTTCTTAGCGGGGGTTGGACTGGAAAGCTCTTTCATGAGCTTCTCAACCAGTGCTTCGAGAGCCTGCTTTTGTTCCGTGGAAATTGTCGGGTTGGACGAAAGTGTTTGAAGTTGAGGTATCACCTCCGCGTAAGCACTGCGATTCACCGACCCCGCCTTCACCAAGTTCAACGCCTCTTTGACCGGATTCTTATAACTCGGTGAAGAGGATTCAAAAGCCTTCCTGACCGCAATCGCCTCGGCAGGTAACCCTGCATCGGCTTGCTTGTTATCCGCCCCAGACTTCCCACACCCAACGACAATCAAAAGCAGGAATAACAACGAATTCGCAGCAAAGTAAAAACTCAGACTGTGACGTTTATTTTTCATCGTTAGCTATCAAAGTAATCTGTCGTTTAACGGCAGGGGCGTCGGTGTTACGACGCCCCTGCTTGATATTTATCTGACGCAGCGTCTTTACGCTGCTCGCTCACTCCCGATCACAGCTTCAACCGATAGAACACAGTCGGATTGGCAGGGTTAATCGGGACGATGATTTGATTTGTCGTCGCAGAACCAGCCACATCAAACCATGTGCTGGTGATACCGACGTTGATCGAGTTGGTCTGAGTCTGGAGGGTCCAACCCGTATGGCTGGAAGGCCAGCTCAACGTGAGCGTCGTGCCGCCGCCGGTCACGGTGGAGGTGATGTTTGTCGGATTCGGGTCCACAGGGCTTCCAACATTGACAACACGATCTCCTACACTTGGACCAACAAGATCGCGATCAACGGTACAATCGTGCTTCTCATTGGTGCAAGCCCTGTGGACCC
>JAYUAV010000384.1:0-3252 GCA_043741175.1 Verrucomicrobiota bacterium | reverse complement strand
AGTGTTGTAGTCGGAAGCAACTGTGTTACGAGCGATAAGCCGTTTCTGTTTTCTGTGAAAGTGCCAGAGGAGAATTACTTTGTGACCGTCACGTTCGGCGATGACGTGGCTGACTCTGATAACACGGTAAAGGCGGAGATGCGGCGGCTGGCGTTGGAAAAGGTTGCGACTAAGAAAGGGGATGTGGTGAAGCGGACTTTTGTCGTCAACGTTCGCACGCCAAAGATTCAAGGTGGTGGCGATGTGCGATTGAAGGCGAGAGAAACAGAGACCGAGATGGTGAACTGGGATGGCAAGCTCACCTTGGAGTTTAATGGGACGCGTCCGGCGTTGCATTCGCTGGATATTGAGCCAGTTCGCGTGCCGACGGTTTTTCTCGTGGGGGATTCAACCGTGTGCGATCAGCCGCGCGAGCCGTGGAATAGCTGGGGGCAGATGTTGCCGCGATTTTTCGGACCGGGCGTGGCGGTGGCGAACTATGCGCAGTCGGGCGAATCCATCAAGAGTTCATTAAGCGCGCGGCGATTTGAAAAGGTTTTCAGTCTAATGAAGTCGAACGATTGGTTGTTCGTGCAGTTCGGTCACAACGACATGAAAGATAAGGCCACGAACGCGCTGGCGACTTACAAATCGAATTTGAAGAAGATCGTGGCGCAGACGCGCGAGCGCGGGGCTACGCCGGTGTTGGTGACTTCGATGGAGCGTAAGAATGGCATCGAGCGCGACACGCTGGCGGGTTATCCACAAACGGTGCGGGACGTGGCGAAGGAAGACGGAGTGGTGTTGATAGATCTGCACGCGATGAGCAAGGTCTTGTATCGCGCGCTAGGAACGAATCTGGACAAGGCATTTCAAGACGGGACTCACCACAATAATTTCGGCAGCTATGAACTGGCGCGGTGCGTTGTGGAGGGAATCCGGAAGGAAGCGCCTGTGCTGGCAATGTTTCTCGCGAGCGATGCTGGCACGTTTAATCCCGCGAAGCCGGATGCGCCGGGTGAATTCAAGATGGCAGTAAGCGCGACGGTGGATGAGAAGAAGCCTGATGGAAATTGAGACCGTATGAGAAACAAGGCCGAATGGACTAACCTATGTCTCGCGCTTGTTATCCTGTACTATGGACTGACTGCTTCGCCCGCCATTGAAACCAATTCGCTCAGTCAGATCACCAACGCATCTTTGACTCCAGTCATTGCAACCCATCACTACAAGGTGGCCGTGGTGGACTTGATGATTCTCAAGCGCCAGAAGCTCGGCGCGTTTCAACTTGCCAAGGACATCGGCGCGGACGGCGTGGAGGTGGACATGGGCGGACTCGGCGACCGCGAGACCTTTGACAACCAACTCACCAACACTGTCACGCGCCAGCAGTTTCTCGACAAAGCCAAAGAACTCGGCCTTGAAATCCCCTCGCTCGCGATGAGTGGATTCTTCGCGCAATCGTTCGCCGAACGTCCCACCGTACCGCGCATGATTCAAGACTGTGTTGATACGATGAAAGCGATGGATGTGAAGGTCGCGTTTCTGCCGCTCGGTGTGAAAGGCGATCTGATCAAGAATCCAGAGTTGCGCCCCGCCATCGTGGAGCGATTGAGAATGGCCGCGACAATCGCCGCGAAAGCTGGCGTGGTCATCGGCGTGGAGACTTCGTTGTCGGCGGCTGAGGACGTGAAGCTGCTCGATGACGTGAGTTCGTCCGCCATCAAAATCTATTTCAACTTTTCAAATGCGGTGAAGAACGGGCGCGACATCTCCAGCGAGTTGCGCACGCTGGGAAAAGACCGCATCTGCCAGATTCATGCTACGAATGAGGACGGCGTCTGGCTGGAGAACGATCCGAAGATCAATCTGGCGAAAGTAAAGCAAACGCTGGATGAGATGGGCTGGAGTGGGTGGCTGGTGATTGAACGTTCCCGCGACCAGAATGATCCGCGTAACGTGAGGAAGAATTTCGGTGCGAACACGGCGTGTTTGAAGAAGGTGTTTCAGTGATAGGCAAACTTTAATCCGAACGCCGAAGTAGAAAAAGCGCGCGAGCAACATCTGACCGCAGGAGCGCGGCGTTCACGCCGCTTCACCCCGCGCATGGTTTTGGGCGTTCGTGAATCGCAGTCGTGGTGGACGTTGAGGCGGCCTGAAGGCCGCGCTCCTATCGCGCCGCTCGATTCTATTTCGGCGTTCGGGTTAAAACCAAGTAGCTGCCGACGTCAGTCGGGCAAACTGGAATGATGGCCCGGACTCACGTCCACGAACTACGAAGTTTTGAAAGTGCCTCAGTGAGTGTTTGAAATTCGGGCCGGTGGAGCACAGGGGACAGTTGCTGTCCCCAAAGAATATCCGTCTGAAGCAGGGGCTTTCTCGTGATTTCACTTGATGCAAAAAACTGCAAGTCTATCGTCGCTTCACAGGCGAGCGCCGAATGGAGATATGATAATCACCGATACAATTCATCAGTCCGTGCGTTCTGAATCCGTAATCAAGCCGGGCAGCGTTCCGCCCTCCAAAGTTCTCTCCACGCTCGAACAACATATCCTCGTGGACGGCTTCAAGCTGATCTTCGACATGGACAAAAGTTCCGGGTCGTATTTCGTAGATGCGTCGAGCGGGCGGGAGTTCATTGATCTCTACGGGTTCTACGCGTCACAACCCATCGGCTACAATCATCCGCACTTCAATCGAATGGACGTGCAGGCAGATTTACTTCGCGCCGCGAAGGTGAAGGTTGCCAATGCGGATGTGTACACGCCGCAGTTCGCCACGTTCGTCGAGACGTTCGCGCGCGTCATCGCGCTGCCGGAATTGCCTCGTTACTTTTTCATTGATGGTGGCGCGCTCGCGGTCGAGAACGCGCTCAAGGCCGCGATGGATTGGAAAGTTCGCAAGAACATCGCCGCCGGTCATGGCGAACGCGGCACGGAGATCATCCATTTCAAACATGCGTTTCACGGTCGCTCCGGCTACACGATGAGTCTGACGAACACCGACCCGCGCAAGGTTCAGCATTTCGCCAAGTTCCCGTGGCCGCGCGTCAGCACCCCGATGTTGAACTTCGCTCTGCCGGAAAAAGAACGACTCGCTGAGGTGATCGCGAAGGAAAAGATTGCCGAGCAGGGAATCCGCGATGTGCTTGCTGCCAAAGCCGTGGACATCGCCGCGATCATCATCGAACCGATCCAAGGCGAGGGCGGCGATAATCATTTCCGGCCTGAGTTCTTGCGCCTGCTGCGCAAGATCGCGGACGAGAGTGACGTG
>JAYUAV010000383.1:0-8974 GCA_043741175.1 Verrucomicrobiota bacterium | reverse complement strand
GCGTGCCGGTTTCAACATTGAACACAGCACCGAACACCAGCAACACGTAGTAGAACAGTTTCATATGCGATTTGTTTGAAGGCAGTCATGTTCTCGATCCATCTGATCTCTGCTTGCAATCATGCGCTGGATGCGAATTGGCTTCAAACCCGTCACCTGTTCTTGGTTCAGAAGTAAAAGTTTGTTAGCCTTCATCTGTGCCTGCCGCTAAGAAACGTCCACCGGTCGCAAAACAAAATCGCCGACCGATGCTCATGTTTGCGGTTCTCGCCAGCGTGGTCGCAGCGGGATTCATTTTTTCAGCGCGCCAGTCGGCAACGCGCCTGACTTCCACTGGCAACAGTTCAAACATCTCATCCTTCGCTCTTGAAAACGAAAAGCAAACGTATGCGGCCTACGGCGGGTCGGCCAGTTGCAAGGGATGTCACGAGGAGGCTTACGAGACATGGTCGAAGTCGCATCACGGAATGGCAGAGCGTTTGCCAGACGCGACTCACGACGAAACGGCGTTCGCCCCGACGCGCACGTTTCATCACGCAACTCAACAGACCACGACCCGCAAATCAAACGGGACTTATCAGGTTGTCACGGCGGGTTTGATCAGCACGCAGGAAGTTTTTGCTGTGGAACGAATCATCGGTCATGCGCCGTTGCGTCAGATGCTCACTCCAGTTTCTGGCGGACGTTGGCAGGTCACCGAAGCCGCTTTCGATCCTCGCTCGAACGAGTGGTTTAACGTCTTTGGCGCGGAGGATCGTCGCCCCGGCGAGTGGGGACATTGGACAGGGCGCGGCATGAACTGGAATACGATGTGTGCAACGTGTCACAACACGCGTCTGCGGAAAAATTACGACACCACCCACGATGTGTTCCGCACCACGATGGCCGAGCGTGGCGTCGGCTGTGAAGCGTGTCATGGCCCGATGAAGGCGCACAACGACTGGCAATCCGTGAACAAAGGCAGTGCCGCGAAAGACCCGACGATCAAAAGAATTTCCCGCGATCAGATGTTCGACACCTGCGCTGCGTGCCACTCGCGACGCGGCGAGATCACCGGCGATCCCAAACCCGGTGACGGTTTCTTCGATCATCATCTTCTCTCCATCGTGGACGAATCGGATTTATTTCATGCGGACGGCCAGGTGCGCGACGAGGACTACGAAGTTACGACGTTTCTCGGCAGCCGGATGTTTCACAAGGGCGTGCGCTGCGCCGACTGTCATGATTTCCACACCGCGAAAGTCCGTCTGCCGGGAAACATGATGTGTATGAGTTGTCACGGGCCGGGCGCGACCAACGCTCCTGTTATCAACCCCGTCTTGCACAGTCACCACAAGGTTTTCGGCCACGACGCGAGCGGTGTGATGACGAACAACAACCTTTCGTCCTACAAATCGAATGCCATAAAGGAAACCGGCGGCGAGTGCGTGAACTGTCACATGCCGCAGACGGTTTATATGCAACGCCACTCACGTCACGACCACGGTTTCACGATTCCTGATCCGTTGCTCACGAAACAGTTCGCCATCCCGAACGCATGCAATCGCTGCCACACAGACAAAACCGCAGACTGGTCGCTTGAGCACGTTGAGAAATGGTATGGCGAGAAAATGAACCGCCCATACCGGCAGCACGCGCAAGCCGTCGCCCGCGCTCGCACCGGCGACGACTCCGCGCGCGACGCGTTGTTAAAGATGCTGCAAACCGACGAGCAAGATTACTGGCGCGCGGTCGCGGCAAATCTCCTCGAACGCTGGGTCGGCGAACCCTCGGTTGCCAACGCGCTCGTCGCCAGACTCACCGACACCAACGCGCTCGTCCGGCAGAACATCGTGCAAACACTGGCGACACTGGGCGAAACCGCATCACCTGAAATCCGCGCCGCTCTGAACCAGAGTCTCACCGATTCCTCCCGCAACGTCCGCGTTGTCGTCGCCCAAACTCTCGCGGCCACGCTCACCCTGGATTCGCTCGCGAGTTTGGAGTTGCAACACATGCTCCATCACAATGCCGATCAAACCGCAGGCCAGATGCAGCTTGGCGTGTTTGAATTCACGCGCGGCAACGCCACCAACGCGCTCCGTCATTTCCAGACTGCGGCCAAGTGGGACGCGTTCTCTCCTAGCATTCACCACGAGACGGCGATTCTGTTGAGCCAACTCGGACGCCCGCGCGATGCGTTGGTAGAATTGCAGGAAGCCGTGCGACTCGCGCCGCGCGATGCGGAGTTCCGTTTCAAACTTGCCCTCGCGTGGAACGAACTTGGCGAGGCGGCGAAAGTATTGGCGGAACTTGAAGAGGCAGTGAAACTCGATCCGCGCCACGCTCGCGCTGGATACAATCTCGGTCTCGCACGCAACGCTGCGGGAAATCCGGCGGGTGCGATTCAAGCGTTGCTGGCCGCCGAGACCGCCGAACCCCGCGACCCCGCCCTGCCCTACGCCCGCGCCACGATCCACGCGCAACTCGGCCAGATGGATGAAGCCCGCCGCGCCACGCGTCGAGCTCTGGAATTAAATCCCCGGTTCACGGAGGCCGCGACGTTGCTCCAACAACTCCAAGGCAAATAGTGCCTGCTTGATGGCAGTCAGCGGATTCAGGATTACTTCTTCTCCGCACGAACCAGTAGCACAGGAATCGAAGTCCGATGGCGCACTTCATGAATCGTGCTGCCATAAATGATGTCGCCGATGAACCGATGGCCGTGGCTCGTCATCGCAATGAGATCACACTTCTCGGCCTCAGCAGTCTTGAGGATTTCCGTGGCGGGATCGCCCAGAGCGAGATGCGCGAAGACGGTCAATCCTTTCCATCTCAACTCTTCCGACGTCTTCTCAAGATACGCGGAGTCAGCCCTCATCTCCTCAGACTCCGCCAATTTGAGTTGCGAGAAGTTCCGCGCTACCCAGCCGTCCGCCACATGGACAAGCAGCAAGTGCGCGCCAAGCCGCGCCGCCAATTCTGTCACATGCGGCAGCAGACTTTCATCCGCACGACTGTTTTCGAGAGCGACTAATATTTTGTGGTACATAAGTCAGGAGATGATTCGCATGAGCCAGGCGGTGAGTCCCGAAAAGTCGGAGAGATATTTCACGTTCAAACTTACAATGATTCCTGCCGTGAGCCACGCGAGTATTTTCATCCAGAGAGGGATCACGAACTCGCCCATCTTTGCGCGACTGCTCGTGAACATGATGAGCGGGATCACCGCAAACGAAAGTTGCAGGCTCAATATGACTTGGCTGAACACGAGCAGTTTCGCCGTGCCACTTTCGCCATACATTATCGTGACGATGACCGCTGGAATGATGGCGATGAGGCGCGTGATGAGGCGGCGCAACCACGGACGCAACCGGATGTTGAGGAATCCCTCCATCACGATCTGCCCTGCGAGCGTGCCTGTGAGCGTGGAGTTCTGGCCTGATGCCAGCAGTGCCACCGCGAACACCACGCTCGCCACTCCGACTCCAAGCGTCGGCGAAAGCAGTTTGTAAGCGTCCTGGATTTCCGCCACGTCAGTCTGCCCGCGCGTGTGGAATGTCGCAGCGGCAACGATGAGAATCGCCGCGTTGATGAACAGCGCGAACATGAGAGCGACGGTTGAATCAATCGTCGCGAACTTGATCGCTTCGCGTTTGCCTTCGGGGTTCTGCTCGTACTTGCGCGTCTGCACGATGGACGAATGCAGGTAGAGATTATGCGGCATCACTGTCGCGCCAAGAATACCGATGGCGACGTAGAGCATCGCGGGGTTCTTGATGACTTCCAGTGTCGGCACGAACCCGCCAAGCACGGCGCGCAGTTCAGGACGCGAGACGATGATTTCAAACAGGAAACATCCGCCGATGACGAGTATCAACGAGATGACCAGTGCTTCGATGTAGCGAAATCCTTTGTTCGCGAGATACATCACCAACAACACATCCAGCGCGGTGATACACACGCCCCAGACGAGCGGGATCTTGAAAAGCAGATTCAACGCGATGGCCGAGCCGATGACTTCCGCAAGATCGCACGCGCAGATGGCGATTTCGCACATTACCCAAAGGAACATCGAGACCGGCTTTGAGTAGTGATCGCGGCAGGCTTGCGCGAGATCGCGCCCCGTCACGATGCCGAGCCGCGCACAGAGCGATTGCAGGAGAATCGCCATCAAGTTTGAAAGCAAGATGACCGAGAGCAGCGTGTAGCCGAACTGAGAACCGCCTGCGAGATCAGTGGCCCAGTTGCCCGGATCCATATAGCCGACGGCGACGAGATAACCAGGGCCGGAGAACGCGAGCAGCTTGCGCCAGAAGCCGAAAGACTTGGGAACTGCGATGCTGCGATACACTTCCGGCAGGCTGGGAGATTGTTGCTCGCGCCTCCAGCCGGATTTTGATTCTGAAACTTGTGTTGTATCTGGAGATTTCATGGAAGTAGCGGACTAGAAGCGAACGGTTACTCCGACGAACGGTTGATAGTCTGGCGCGCTATCAGTGATACCGAGATTGATGCCCGTGTCGAGTTGCACATCCGCTGTCAGCCCATAAGTCACCCCGAGATCGAATTGCCCTTGCCAGTCGCTTCCCTGCTCGTCACTGATGACGCTGAAGAACTCGACGTAAGCACCGATCTTGTCCGTCACATCGTAACTAAGCGTCACGGAATTCACGAAGTCGGTGTGATAACCGCCACCCGACGAATCGCGGAGAAAATCAAACTCCGTCATCAAGCCAAGACCGAAGCGATCACCAAGATTGACGGCTAGAGGAAAAATTATACCGCCCTCAAGATTGCCGTTACCAAGCGAGCCTTTGGCTGTGGGCCATTTCACAAACGGCATCACGCCGAAAGCGGTTTCACCACCGTCATTGCCCCACAGATTCACCTTCAAACGCGTCAACAAGTCGCCTGTTCCCTGAGTCTTTGTGGAGGGAAACGTCGCGACCTTGGTCGTCTCGCGCACGTACGTATCCAACACGAACTGCACATCCACATTATTCAATAACCCCACTTTGAAATTAATGGGTGCAACTGCCAGCGTCTCTGTCGTGACACCGTTCGCACGGTCGTGCGTGTAGTTCACCAAATCCATCTCCACCTGTACGTGCCCGGCATCCACGGTGAACGGACTTTCGGTTTGATCAGGGCGATCCGTATTCATCTCGCGCATTTGCTCCCGGGGAGTTGGATTAAACAAATGACGACCGGACTTGTCGGCTGGTTCATTGGCATTTGCCACTAACACGACGAATGAAACGCCAACTCCTGCGACCAAGCAGTAAAGCCCGCGATCAAATCGTTTCAGCCTGAAACTATTGTCGTATCTCACGCGGCCAAATTATCAAAGCAAAAGTTTGAGTCAAGTAATAGATTTAGGCTCGTCTAACTATTGCGGTGACACCTTTGAACTCAGTAATTGATTCTTGCCAGCAGAAGCCAGTTTCGTGTCTCGTTTGGGATGCCTGATTGGATAACGGTCATCATTTTGGGGATCATTGAGGGACTCACTGAATTCCTGCCGGTTTCGTCAACGGGTCACTTGTTGCTGGCCGAGCATTGGCTCGGAGCGCGGAGTGAATTATTCAACGTCGTCATACAAACCGGCGCGGTGGTGGCGGTTCTTGCCGTGTTCGCCGGACGCGCAAAGGCTCTGACCTTTGGCTGGCGCGAACCTGCAAACCGCGATTACCTCACCAAACTCAGTGTCGCTTTCTTCATCACTGCGATTGGTGGGCTCGCGATGAAAAAGTTGGGGCTTAAACTGCCGAAAGAAGTCGCGCCGATTGCGTGGGCGACATTGATCGGAGGAATTCTTTTCGTGGCGGTCGAAGCGTGGTTGAACAAACGTAAACCAACCGAAGCCGTCACCTGGACAATCGCCATCGCCGTCGGACTCGCGCAACTGGTGGCCGTCGCCTTTCCCGGTGCGTCGCGTTCTGGCACGACAATTTTGATCGCGCTCATCTTGGGATTAAGCCGCAGTTCCGCCGCAGAGTTTTCCTTCTTGCTTGGGATACCCACACTGCTGGCTGCTGGAGCGAAAGAAACGCTGGATGCGTTGAAGGGTCACGATGCACACGAGCCGTGGTCGCACATCTTGCTCGGAACAGTCGTAGCCGCAGTGACAGCGTTCATCGTTGTGAAATGGTTGCTGGGCTATGTGCGCAACCACACCTTCACGCCGTTCGGTTGGTACCGCATCGCCATCGGACTCACCATCCTCCTCTTGATGCGGTGACCGCAGATCACTTCTCCGGAACAGGAATCAAAATCTTTTTCCCGACAATCATCCGTTCTGCTTTCAAGCCGGGATTGGCGCGGAGAATCATGTCTGAGGTGATCTTCACTCCATGCTCTTTGCTGTAGGCGGCTGCGATGGTGGAAATGAAATCACCTGAAGCGATCACATGGTCAACGCCTTTGCCGGGCAGCGGAGTCGTGTTCTCTGGTGGCTTCGTGTCGCGCTCCTTGTTTTTTGGTGAACTCGTTTTCGCACCAGCAGCTTTCGCCAGCCGATCAAATTCCTTTTCCAGAAACGCGCGATCCGACTTCCGCTTCTCCTCAATCTCTTGAACCTTCTTGGTGAGTTCGCGCAAATCTTCGCTGCTCGCGAAACCCGTCGTCGGCACGCTCTGCTGATGTTCACGCAACGACTGGATTTCCTTTTCCAACGCGTTGATTTGTTTTTTTTGACCTGAGTTTGCTTCCTCAAGATTCTCGATCTTGCCCAGCAACTGCTTCACACGCTCGTCCAACAAACCAACATCCTGCGCGCGCGCCGGGAGAATCATCGTCGCCGCCATCACCACCAAAATGAGAGAAATTCTTTTCATGTGCCGACGATAAGAAGCCCGTCCCGACGGTGCAAGCCCGCGTTGTCCGAAAAACTCCGGCCTTACCATGCTTCGACATTCGTTTGAACCCGGGTTACTCTGGGTCGGGTATGAATACCATGACTACAACATCAATCTCAGCCCACCACACCACCTCCATCACCACCGCGCGCTACGTCGGAGAAGTGATCTACATATACGCCTTCGACGTCGCCTACGACACCGCGCGCAAACCCATCAACAACCTGCTTGGTCAGCCCGTCGCGCACTTTGCCGTGGATGCCAGCCGCCGCAGTCCGCGTCAGTTATTCTTTCATCGCCCAGAGATGGTCCGCCTCCCACCACTGGAACGCATCGGCCCGCTCGGCCCGATCTGCGTCCAGCGCGCGATCAAACTCCTGCCCGTCGGCGCCATCAGCATCACCGTGCGCGTGCCGTTCGCGGTGAATCACGTCGAAGACCTAGTCGCATTCCACGATCTGCAATTCAGCAACAGCTCGCTACACGACGATGTCCATCGGCTCGCACAGGAAGTGGTTGCCGAATTGAAAGATCATTTAATCCGACCGCATCCGCAGTTGCTCGAAGAAGAAGCCTACACTGTTTTCTGCATCGCCTCGCCCGTCGTCAGTCCCGATGGCCAACCCACCAACGCGGAACAATGGTTTCAAGCCCATCGCCGTCAAGTCGCCGCGTTGCTCACGCAAGAAGCCGAGAGCGAACGTCTCTCCAAACAAGAATCCGACGAATCCACCGCGCGCTATCTCAGCTATTACGACAACGACATCGTAGTGATTGATTGGGACGCCGCGTTGTTGATTGACGAGCCGCGCGATTTCAATGAGACGCTCTACATCATGGAACTCGCGAACCTTCAGCTCGCCGAACTCGAAGCCTACGACCGGCTACTCGACAATGCCTTGGAACGTTCCTATCGCGATCTCGGCGAGCAACCGCTCCGTTCCCGCAGCGACACCTTGCGCGAGTTGCGCGAAATCCGCATAGACATGGCGCGCTTCAACGATGAACTCTCGAACACCACGAAGTTTTTTGGCGACTGGCATCTCGCTCGCATCTACGAAAAAATTTCCTCGCGCTTCCACCTCGCCGATTGGCATCGCACGATTGACGGCAAACTGAAGACGCTTGATGACCTCTATCAACTGTTGAAGCACGACCAAAACACCCGCTTGATGGTCTGGCTGGAAGTCACCATCGTGCTTCTGTTCGTCATTGATCTGGTGATCCTCGTGATGGGGCTGAAGGGGCACTAAACAGATTCAAGAGCGTGAAGGCGGATGAATCCTGGGCGACATAATCCAACAGCACTCAAGCCCCGACAATCACGTCCACCAATCGGCCATCCACATAGAAACAGTTCCGCGCGCCGAGCAATTGTTTGCGCCACTTCTCGATCCGCACTTCTGTCCTTATCATCTGGCCGACGACGAATTGATAGACCTCATGCGCTGGCTCGTTGAGCAGGCGAATGGAGTTGCGAACGATTTGTTTGTCCACCTTGATCATGACTCGGCCCGCAAGTTGATTGTAGTGGAACTCGACCTGGTGTTTTTCTATCTCCCCGACTTCAAATATGAATTTCATATGATACGACTTTATATGACCTTCCCGACAAAGTGCTTCATCGCATTCGTTATGCCACGGACGCGTTTCAAAACAGACAGACGTTGAAAAAAATGTTTTCGCTCTAAAGCCTCGCAATCAATCACCGCCCTCCGAGTTTACGCCCCGGTGTTTCCCTTGGACTGAAAGCAAACGAACACGAAATCGTCTCCGCGCGCCGTCACTCCTGCCCAATAATCTAACTGTCGCTGGCTGTGGAAGGAATTGGCGCGCTCCGTCCGGCAGTAAGCGATCTCCGGTGTGACCCGAAGTGACGGTCACATGCCGATGGACGAAGTGCGGACGGTCCCTGCCCACTGCGCGTGAACTGTGACGAGTGCACGACACCACGCCAATCGCCTTACCCTAGCGATGTGCTGCGGGCGTATGACCTCCCGCGCTCCGGGGAATGTCGCCTCGTTCCCTCACCCGTTTGCAATCACACCTCTAAGTCGCACCCGAACTCACGGGTGTGACTGAAAGTGCCGCGCAGTATTTGGAGTGCGGAGACTTGTCTCCGCTTTCGTTGCCTG
>JAYUAV010000382.1:0-6108 GCA_043741175.1 Verrucomicrobiota bacterium | reverse complement strand
CCCTGGGGCAGTCCCATCCGCGCCGAGGACGTGGACAAGAAACTCGCCACCGGCCAGTTCGACACGCTCACGCTCATTCACAACGAGACCAGCACCGGCACGATGTCGCCGCTCAACGAAATCGCCGCGCTCAAGAAAAAATATCCTGACGTGATGTTCATCGTGGACGCGGTGAGTTCCATGACTGCGTTGCCGATCAAGTTTGACGAACTCGGCATAGACGTGCTGCTTGCCGGAACGCAAAAGGCGTGGGCCATGCCGCCGGGCTTCGCGGTGTTCACCTGCTCGCCCGCTGCGCTCGCGAAAGCCGCCACGATCAAAGATCGCGGTTACTACTTTGACTTCGTTGAGTTCGAGAAGAATGCGAAGGACAACATGACACCCAGCACGCCGAGCATTTCGCACACGTACGCCTTGAGCGCCAAGCTGGATGAATTCTTCGCTGAAGGTTTGGAGAATCGTTACGCCCGACACAAGAAAACCAATCAGATGACGCGCGATTGGGCCGCGAAGCACGGCTTCACGCTGTTCCCGGAAAAAGGTTTCGAGTCCATCACGCTTACCTGCGTCAACAACGGCGCGAAACCCGGCGGTCGCACCGTGGACATCGCCAAAGTCCAGAAGCTCGTGAAAGAGCAGGGCTTCCTGATTGATGGTGGCTACGGAAAGATCAAAGGCACGACGTTCCGCCTCTCCAACATGGGCGATGAAACCGAAGCCACGATGAATCAGCTTTTCGCTGCACTCGACAAGGCGATGGGGCAGTTGTGAATGATGTAGCGAGTGGCTACAAACTCGTCCAGCTCGCCAGTGGCGATCACAGCATTCACTCGCTGGCGCATGGCGAGACTTTTCATCCTGTCATCGGGCCCGTCGCTGAGGCGGAGGCGCTTTACGTCAATCAACTCCGGCTTCGCGAGCGTCTGAAAAATCACGTTGGCGAGTTCGTGATTTGGGACGTTGGCTTGGGCGCAGCCGCCAACGCGCTAACTGTTCTGCGCGCCACGCGGGAGTTTGCGTGCCCGATCCGACTCGTTAGCTTTGACAACACGATTGAGCCGCTGACGTTCGCTTTTCAAAACGCGGCTGCGCTCGGCTACTTCGGCGGTTACGAAACTCAAACCGTAGCAATACTCAACCAGCACGCTATCCAGTTCACTGACGGTGCGCGTGAAGTGAGCTGGCAACTCCATCTCGGAGATTTCCCGACGTTGCTCGCTCGTGAATGGGAACGCCGCGTTCACGCGGCAGAAACGTCGCTTGGCAAATTGCTGCCGCCTGAAGGCGGCGTTCCAAACCATCCCGAATCGGAGTTCGGTGTTCCGCCGCACGCCATCTTGTTCGACGCCTATTCGCCCGCTAAGAATCCCGCGATGTGGACGCTGCCCTTGTTCACGCGATTATTTCAACTGCTCGACCGACAACGCCCCTGCGCGTTACCCACGTATTCGCGCAGCACGATCATGCGAGTCACGCTGTTGCTCGCGGGATTTTTTGTCGGCGTCGGCCATGCCACTGGTAAGAAAGAGGAAACAACGATTGCTGCCAATACGCTTGAGTTGATTGATGAACCGCTCGACGCACGTTGGCTGGATCGCGCCCGCCGTTCGCACAGCGCCGAGCCGATGGTTGATAACATTTATCGCATCGCACCGTTGTCGCCGGAGTCGTGGGAGAAGCTGCGCGCGCATCCGCAGTTCCATAAGTTGTAGGCGACGAGGTGACGAGTAGTTCGGGGGAAGCACTCCTTACGTCGTGCCCTACAATCGGAATCAAGTTACTACCCGTCCTTCGCTCTGCTTGGCTTCGCTGCCTTCCCTCGTTATCCTCCGCGCATGATCACTACGCCACTCGCCGAATGTTTCGAGGCGGGCTTGGCGTTGTTTTATCCACGCGTGTGTCAGATTTGTGAAGTCGCCCGCGCCACGCCAGAGCAGGGGTTGGTCTGCGCGAAGTGTTGGGGCGGCGTCCGATTCATCCGCGCGCCGTTTTGCGAGCGTTGCGGGTTGCCGTACGAAGGCGACATCACCACGGCGTTCGAGTGTTCCAACTGTCGCGACATGGAACTCCATTTCAGTTCCGCGCGCTCGGCAGTGACGGCCAAGGGCGTGACGCTGGAGGTGATTCATCGGTTCAAATACAACAACGCGCTCTGGTTCGAGCCGTTCCTTGCTGACTTGTTGTTGCGCGAAGCTGTGCCCGCGTTGCGTGCGGAGAAGTGGGATGTGATCGTGCCTGTGCCGCTGCATCCCACGAAGGAACGTGAGCGGGAGTTCAATCAAGCCACACGCATCGCCGCTCACTTGGCGCGAGCGTTGGAGTTGCCGCTGAACGAAAAGCTCGTGCGCCGCGTCACGCCCACGCGCACGCAGACGTTGCTGACCAAGAAACAGCGCGCGGATAATGTGCGCCGCGCGTTCGCGGCGGTGACGGGCGGGAAGCTGTCCGGCGAGCGCGTGGTGTTGGTGGATGACGTGTTGACGACGGGAGCGACCACGAGCGCGTGTGCGCGTGTGCTGCGTGAACTGGGCGCGGGGGAAGTTTGCGTCTGGACAGTCGCGCGGGGACTTTGAATACTCTTGGCGGTTGGTCGGAGCAAAAATGTTTGAATCAAAAGATGCCGAACCGAGACAGCGACGATGAATCTTTTGCCGCATAAGAAAACTGCCAACCCGGTTTATATCCCAGCCATGTCCACGACCACATTCACGAAGCAGCCTCCTGGAGTTGATCCTGTTGAACCCGCGTTGACGCCGCCGACATCGGGCAACACCACGTCGTTCATCAAAAAGAAACTCAAGCTCGCCTCTGGCAAATCCCGCAAGCGCGAAATCCCCGCCGGCCTGTGGACCAAATGTCCTGTGTGCGAGACGTTGGTATTCGACAAGGAGCTGGACGAAAATCTCAAGGTCTGCATCAAGTGCGATCACCACTTCGTCATCGGCGCGCGCGAACGCATTCACTCAATGGTGGAGACCTGCACGTTTGAGGAGATGGATGCGGACATGATCAGCGTGGACGTTCTGGGTTTCACGGGTGCGTCTTCCTACAAAGACAAGCTCGCGTCCAATTGGAAGAAAACAAATCTCAAGGACGCCGTCGTCACTGGCGTTGGCATGATCGGTACACACCGTGTCGCACTTGGCGTGATGGATTTCAGCTTCCTCGGCGGCTCGATGGGTTCTGTCGTCGGCGAAAAACTCACGCGCCTCATCGAAGCGGGAACTGAAAAAAGTTTGCCCGTCATCATCATCTCCACGAGCGGTGGCGCGCGGATGTATGAAGGCATGTTCAGTCTCATGCAGATGGCGAAGACTTGCGCTGCGCTCGGTTATCATGCGAAAGCGAAGTTGCCTTACATCAGCATCCTCACGAATCCTGATTACGCAGGCGTGATGGCGAGCTACGCCAGCGTGGGCGATTTGATTCTCGCAGAACCCAAGGCACTCATTGGTTTCGCCGGGCCGCGCGTCATCAAAGACACCACGCAAGCCGAACTGCCACCCGGATTCCAGACTGCGGAATTTCTACTCGACCACGGACTGATTGACTCCATCGTGCCGCGCAAAGAGATGAAGCCGCGACTCATCGGCTACATGGATTTCATGATGACGGGACGCAAGGCGGCGGCAAGCGCGTGAGCGTGTCACGCAGTTCAGGGAGCTATTCAGCAGGGCAAATTCTTGTTGCTTGGATTCCGCCAGTGAGTTGTCCCTTTTCCTTTTTCTACTGCACCAGCAAAATCCGATAAAGCCTTCTTGAGGTCGTTGCGGAAGGATCACTGGCAGCCGCGTTGGTGGCTTGTGCCTTGACGTCCGGCGTGATGCTGTTCCAGTTGGTGTCGTTCATATCCGGTTTGTATTCGACCCGGTAGATGTGCCCTGACTTCGCGCTCCACGTCAGGGTTGCCACGTAGTTTGACCATGTGATGGATTTGATGAATGGCGGAGTCGGTGTGTTGACGAATACTAGGAAGCTGTTCGTCCGGCTTGATGCCGGTGTGCCGTCGTCAGTCACGCGGGTTGTGAAGAGGTTTGTTCCCGGGCATTGCGATAGCGTCGGTGACCAGACGATCAGCCCGTTGGCGTTAATCACCCCGTTGGCTGGCCCTTCCAGCAGCGAGTAGATCAGGGCGTTCGCCGGTGTGTCCACGTCGCTGGCCGTGTTGGTTACGGTGAGAGTTTCCAGTGCGTCCATCGTCCGGTTTGGTTGCGCCGGGAGTGTGGGAGGATCGTTCACCACACTGACGATGATGGTGACCTGGCCGGTGGCGATCAGGCTGCCATCGCTCACGGTGAAGTTGAATGCATCCGTGCCGTTGTAATTTGTCGCTGGCATGTAAATCAGCTCGCCGGTGTTTGGATTCAATCCGGCCACCGCGCCGTGTGCCGGGTTTGCGAGAATGGCGTAGGTGAGGTTTGTGTTATCCACATCACCGCCCAAAAAAGTCAGGTTGGTTGCCGTGTCTTCCATAGTGGTCGCGCTCACGTTCGTGGCTACGGGCGGGATGTTTGTTCCCATTGTGAACAACACCGACTGGTTCGTGGCAGTGACGAATAAATCAAACAAGAGATTCGTTTTTCCCGCAGCCACTTTGACGGTGTAGGGCGTGACGACGCCTGCGGCAGACAAGGCGGTGGGCGCGGGCAGGCCGGTCACGTCCACGTTGAAAGTCACCAGATCATTCGTGCCGATAGCGGTCTCGAAACTCCTGAGGCTGGAAGAGGTCAGCGGCAACCGGCGACAGTTGAAGCTCACGAAATGCGCGCCCTCCAGATAATTTGAGATCACCACCCGGTCGCGTTGTTGAATGTACTTGGCCACCGTGCCGATGGGCGACACCCAGATGTCCTTGCCCACGCAGTAGGCGACGGCACCGTCGTCATTATTATAGCCGTGGAAAACGAGGTTGGCCCATTTGCCCTGCGCGATGGCCGCGTCCACCACGGTCTTCAAGTCCGCCGGGTTTGGCGGTGCTATCGGATTGTATTGGGTCGGGTTGTGTTCGTGCGAATTGAAGCTCTTCAAGATCATTAAGTCGTTGGGCGTCGGGTCTTCGAGCAGGTTGATGTTGTAACCTCGGGTGACGAGGAAGTAATCCGACGCCACAACGTCTTGGACAAGATTTCGGACGCCGCACGGCCAGGCGTGTGAAATCACGTCCGCGCAAGGCTGCACGGTGGTCGCGCACAAACCCGCGATGTTGGGAACTATTTCGCCGCGCACGGTGGATTCATCCATGACGAAGCAATTGTGATGCACCAGATGTGTCCCCAGTTCCATGCCTGCTTGGTAGTACGCTGTATAAAACGATGGGGCGTTCGTGTTGTTCATTTGGTAAGTGCCAGCAAACCCATTGGTGCGAAGAATATCATACATGCTGCCCAGACCATCGGGCACGGAGACACTTAACGCTCCTTTCTTGTCGCCTTTCCAGATCGTTGTGCGAACCCTCGCAGCCGGGTTGACGATCAACGTCACGTTGACGGCGGCGGGAGTGTTGAGCGCACCCGGCGCGCCCACGGCCAGCACAGTGTTGTACACGCCCGGCGAGAGTCCGGTCGTGTTGACGGAGACATTGAAGGCGGCGGGCGTGTTGCTGGCGTTCAAATCTGTGACGAGCCAGGGCGTGGTATTTGTCAGACTCCAAGCCAATGTGGTTGGGCCGCGATGGATCACGCGCACGAGTTGGGTGTTGGTGCAGGGCTGCCCCGCCACCGCGTTGAACACGAGTGCGGTCGGTTGTGCGACGAGCAGCGTGCTGACCGGCGTGGCACTCGTAATGATTTCCAGACGGCGAAAGTCGGCATTGGGAAATCCGCCCGGCGAGCCGCCAACCCAGATGGCCAGCCGGGTGTTGGTGAGAACCAGACTGGTCTTTCCAATCAGCAGCCAATTCGTTCCATCGAGCGAATGGAGCGCGCTGATTTCTCCGCTGGCGGTGTTTCGATCTAGGCGCAGGTGGAGGTTGCTTGCCGTCACGTTGGTCGAGCTCGGTGTACTCGCGCTGGCGTTGACTTCCCGTGACAACGACGTCCGCCGACTGCCCGAATTGTAACCCAGGCCAGCCTCCACGTAGTTGTCGTCGTTTTGATAGACGGCCAAGTG
>JAYUAV010000381.1:0-2703 GCA_043741175.1 Verrucomicrobiota bacterium | reverse complement strand
CGTGCCTTGGAACTCGCGTTAAACCTGCGGGCGGGAAGAGTCTTTGCGGATACATGGGATTTGGGAGCGTTCTCCAACTGCTCTGCATGTCTGGCAAAGCGGCAACAGCGGTTGCACGCGATGAACCTGTCACAAACAATTCTTCCACGCATTGATTGTCGAACCTGCGGCGGCACATGAGCAAACAGTATTTCCAAATCGCCATCGTAGGTTCGGGCTTCGCCGGTTCGCTTATGGCGATGATGGCGCATCGCTTGGGACTTTCGACCGTGCTGATCGAGCGCGGGCGGCATCCGCGTTTTGCGATTGGCGAATCTTCAACGCCATTGACCAATCTTCTGCTCGAAGAAATTTCGACAAAGTATGATCTGCCGTTCGTGCGTCCACTGTGTAAATGGGGAACGTGGCAGAAACAACTTCCGCTGATCGCCTGTGGACTGAAACGCGGGTTCACATTTTACCACCACGAGTTTGGAAAACCGTTCACGACAAATTCCAAACGCGAGAATCAACTTCTCGTGGGCGCAAGCCCCAACGAAGAGATCGCCGACACGCATTGGTATCGTCCGGACTTCGATGAGTATCTGATGATGCAGGCTCAAACACTTGGCGTCACTTACTTGGATGAAGTCGCGTTGACCAGCACTCAGGAAGAAACCAGCGGAATGCTTCTCACCGGAACGCGGCGTGGCGGCGCGGTGGAGATCGAAGCGAAGTTTGTTATTGATGCCACGGGGCCGCGTGGGTTTCTGCATCGAGCACTTGGGCTGCCGGAAAAAACGTTCGTGAACTTTCCGACGACGCAGGGACTGTTCTGCCATTTTGAAAACGTCGGCGCGCTGCCGGGAAACTTTTCGTCGCCCGGCCTGCATCCGCCGTATCCACCGGAGCAGGCTGCGGTGCATCATATCTTTCCGGGTGGCTGGATTTGGATTTTGAAATTCAACAACGGCATTACCAGCGCGGGCGTGGCGGCGAAAGACGAGGTTGCCAACGGATTGAATTTTAAGGAGGGCGAACCAGCGTGGCATCGCCTGTTGCAAAAACTTCCTTCGGTCGCAGAAATTTTTCGGTCGGCGCGTACGGTCATGCCGTTCATTCACTCGCCACGGTTGTCGTATCAAAGCGGAGTTGTCGCAGGCTCGCGTTGGGCATTGCTGCCGTCTGCGGCGGGATTTGTAGATCCGTTGCTCTCGACGGGGTTTCCGTTGACGTTGCTGGGAGTGCAACGAATGGGTGATGTCTTGAGATTGGGTTTGAAGGATTCAAGATTTGAGCAGCGTCTTGCAGATTATGCCGCGATGACCACACTCGAATTAGAAACCACTTCAAGGCTGGTAGGTGCGCTGTATGCGACCATGAATCGCTTCGAGTTGTTCAAGGATTTGAGTCTGCTGTATTTCGCAGCGGCGAGTTACTCGGAGACGGCGCGGCGGCTGGGCAAACCGGAACTGGCGGATGGGTTTCTGCTTTGCCGTCATCCGGTGTTCGCGAATCAACTCCGAGAGATTTGCGATGCGGCGAACGAGACTCTGTCTGCGGATGCGATCAAGAAATTAAGCCGCTCGATCCGCGAAGCCATTGAGCCGTTGGATGTCGCCGGACTCACGGATGCGGCGCGTCACCCGTGGTATCCGGCGTTGGCAGCCGACATGTTGCGCAACGCACGAAAGGTCAACGCGAGTGAGAAAGAAATCCGCGCGATGCTCGCGCGGTGTGGGTTGTGATGGTAGGGCGCGTCACTCCGTGCGCGCCGTCGTCTGCCTGGCCAAGTGCGGCGCGCACGGAGTGACACGCCCTACCTTTACGGGCCGAGCAACACGCGATAGTAACGCTGCATGTAGTTCGACGAACTTCCGTCAATGAACAGATACGGCAGCGCGGGCGAGTTAGTGGTTTGCAACAGCGTCCAGTTCACCAGATTTGTCGAAGCCAGCACTTTGTAATCCGGGCCAGCATCGCCGGAGATGGTCATGCGGAACTTGCCCTGAGTTATCAACGGCGCGGAAATGGTTGGTTGCACAGGTTGATTCACCGTGACCCAGAAACTTTGCGTTGCGCCCAGACTTGGCGTGCCGTTGTCGGTTACCGTCACGTTGACTTGGTTGAACGAACCCGCCTGAGCGATGAGTGGTCGCCACGAGAAGATGCCATTGCTCGTGTTGATGCTGGCGCCGCTGGGCGGAGCGATGAGTCCATAGGTCAACGTTTGCGCAGGAGCTTCTGCGTCGGTCGCGTTGTTGGTCACGAGGAGAGTTGCGCCTGCGAGAATCACCCGGTTGGAAATCGCGGCGAGCACGGGTGCGGTGTTCATCAGCGCGACAATTTGGCTGGAGTTCAACATGTAATCATAGAGGCGCACGTCATCCATGACGCCCGCGAAAAACGGGGCGCCAGTTTGAAGGCTGCCGAGGCGCAGGAATGGCGGTGCGGTGCGAGTGCCGGTCGGCCCGGTCATGCTTCCCTGTGACTGGCCATCCACATACACATTCATCTGGCCGCTGGTACTGCTGCGGGTGGCCACGAGATGATGCCACTGTCCGTCGTTGATCACATTCGTTGCGGTCAAGGTCGTGTTGGGATTGCCGATGCCGATGCCGAATTTATTGCCGACCAGCGCCGTGCCGAAGTCTGCTGCTACGCCATTCACTTGACCGTCCACCAACCCACTGCCGTTGTACCATTGCGGAGTTCCGCCGGTGG
>JAYUAV010000380.1:0-9706 GCA_043741175.1 Verrucomicrobiota bacterium | reverse complement strand
GCCACACTTCACAGAAACACTACACGGGCCGAAGGTTTCCAACCGCAAAGACGGTCGCAGACCGGCGCTCCGTCAATACCACAGCCCAGCCGTTCGGGTATTTCCGAAAGGCATTAGACTATAACCAGAATATGCTATTGTCATCCCAGTCTGCTCGACATAACTTCTACTTGAACTCGAACTATCCGTCCCTGATATGCACGACGCGACCAAAGAGCCGACGACCAGTGATTTGCTGAAGAACTCCACTTTGTACCGGGAATTCCAAGCGGAGCGCGAAGAGATTCTCAAACACAAGTGGATCGAATCCGAGAAGGCCGGTCACGACATCGGATTTGAGCGCGCGCTCACAGATTGGATCGTCCGCCACCGTTCCAAGTGGCGCAAAGCCCGTCAAGGCAGCAATCAGGCGGCAGCTCACTAAACCCAATTGCTCCGCACCTTTAAGGCGATCCCGCGAGGCCGCCAAGGCGCAACATGAAGAAAAAATTTACCCCAGCGAACCGCCGCCAATGCGAGGTTCGCTGTTTTATTTTCAACCTTCGCGTGTCCCTCCCGTTGTTAATCTTTTCCTTACTCCTAATTATAATCCTTCCCGCTTTGCCAACGAACGGAGAAATGGGACAGGAGATTAAGAATAAGATTACGATGAAGATTAAGAGCCGAGAGACTCCAGTTGTTCACGCGCCACGCACCACGCATTACGTCCTCCATGTCTGAAACCACCCTCATCCTCAACAACACCGGCATCGAGCGCGCGTTGACCCGCATAGCGCACGAGATCGCCGAGCGGAACGAAGTCAGCGCGGAGATCGTCCTCGTCGGCATCCAGCGCGGCGGGGTATCCGTGGCAGAACGGCTCGCTAAGAACCTTTCGCAAATCTGGAACGCGCCTGTCCCTTGCGGCAGTCTGGACGTCAACATGCACCGCGACGATCTCGGCCAACGCGCCGCGCCGACGGTTCATCCCACGCTCATCCCGTTTGATGTGACTGGAAAGACGGTCGTCCTCGTGGACGACGTGTTGTTCAGCGGACGCACGATCCGCGCAGCGATGGATGCGTTGACGGATTTCGGCAGACCAAAACGGATTCAACTGGCCGTGTTGGTAGATCGCGGTCATCGCGAGTTGCCGATCAAAGCGGATTACGTCGGTAAAAACCAACCGACCGCGCCAAAGGAAAAAATCCACGTTCGCCTCGCCGTGCCCGGCGCACAGGACGAAATTGTGCTTGAACGACCATGAGCTGGAATCGCAAACATCTGTTGGACATTGAATCGCTCTCGGCTGACGAGATTATGACCGTGCTGGACACAGCGAAGGCGTTCAAAGCCGTCGGCGAACGCGCCATCAAGAAAGTTCCTGCGTTGCGCGGCAAGACCGTGGTGAATCTTTTCATCGAACCTTCCACGCGCACACGCATCAGTTTTGAACTGGCTCAACAACGTCTGTCCGCCGACATCGTCAATTTCACCGCAGACGCATCTTCATTGAAGAAGGGCGAGACGCTCAAAGATACCGCGCGAAATCTCGAAGCACTCAACGCGGACTTCATCGTCATCCGGCACAGCGCGGCGGGCGCGGCGCATTTCCTCGCGCGCACGCTGAACACCCACGTCATTAACGCAGGTGACGGCTCGCACGAACATCCCACGCAAGCGTTGCTGGACGCGTTCACGATCCGCGAACGCAAAGGCAGAATCGCCGGGCTGAACATCACGATCCTCGGCGACATCTTGTTTAGCCGCGTGGCGCGGTCGAACATCTGGGCACTCACGAAACTCGGCGCCAAGGTCACTCTCTGCGGTCCCTCCACACTTGTGCCGCGCACGTTCGAGGCGATGGGTTGTCGCGTCACGCACGATGTGGACGAAGCGATCCGCGATGCGGACATCATCCATCTGCTCCGCATTCAACACGAACGCCAGCGCAAGACGATGTTCCCCAGCATCGGCGAATACGCGACGTTGTTCGGCCTCAACAAAGCGCGTCTCGCCAAGACCAAACCCGACTCGCTCATCATGCACCCCGGCCCGGTGAATCGCGGTGTGGAGATTGACAGCGAGATCGCCGACAGTGTGCGCTCATTGATCCTTGAACAAGTCACCAACGGCATCGCCGTCCGCATGGCTGTGATGTTTCTGGTCAACGGCGGCAAAGGACCGCAAGAAATCACGGGCGGATGACCTAGAAATTTCGGATTGAGCCGTCGGGCATGATGGTCTGGCTAAAGGTGGCGCCGGTGAAGTTGGCACTGTTCGTAGTCGCACCGAGAAAGTTCGCCTCTGTCAGATTCGCACCGGTGAAGTTGGCGGAGTTCAACGTGGCATTCGTAAAAATCGTGCCGACACAAAATCCGCTGGCCAGATTTACCGAGCGCAAATTTCCTCCGCCGAGATTAGCCAATTGAAGGATCGCAAACGTCATCGTCGTGTTGGTCAGGTTCACGTTCCGCATGTCGGCATTGGCGAGGAATGCGCTGTTAAGATTTGTGCCGTGCAGATCGCGCCCGACTGCACCTTGATTGACAATCTCCCAGATGAGCCGGGATCTCGATTCGATGACCGTGTTGGTGTCCATCAGCGCGTTGTTGAAGACGACGGAGCGGAGGTCGGCACCGGTGAAATTCGCCCCGCGCAAATCCGCGCCAGCAAGTGACGAGGAGCTGAGGTCCGAGCCGGAAAAGTTTTTCCCTCGCAGATCGGATGAGCGAAGGTCGGCAACGTTGAGATTGAGATTCGTGAAGGCGGAATTCGTAGTCTGGTTGTTGACGAGTTGCCAGACTTTGATCCACTTGGAATCCAGCCGCGTGTGGGAATCAATCAACGTCTGATGCAGCGTGGCGAAACGCAGATCAGCCCCGGTGAGGATGGTTGAACGCAAATCGGCACCGCGCAAATTGGAGGCAAACAGATCGGTCGCTTCCAGATTCGCAAAGCTGAGGTCGGCATTTTTGAAGGAAGTAAAATCCATCACAGCGGAGATCGCGTCGGCGGCGAAAAGATCAGCATCGTCGGCAACCGCATCTGTCAGCGTGGCGAATCGCAAATCCGACGCGCGCAGATCCGCTCCTGTGAGATTCGCTGCGGTGAGGTTGGCGGCGAACAATTCGACACCGAAGAAGCTGGCCAGTGCGAGTTCGCCGTTGCTCAGGTTCGCTTGATTAAGTTTGGCCCGTTCGCGATTCACGACGGATTTCACGCGATAAAATCCAAGCCCGCTGGAAACGGTGTCGGTTGTCTGAAGCGTCTGATTGTTTACCACGCCTGTCCGCAACGCCCCGAATGATGTCCAGTTCGTCAGGTCGGAACTTTTTTCCAATTGATAATCCGGCACAATCTGCAACCCCGGCAAGGGCACGGCGGACTTGGCTTGCCACGAAATCGCGATCTGCGATGTGTTGGTACGCGCGACCTGAAGCGTGGCGTTGCGAAGCGTCGCTGCGCGAGAATCATGCGGAGCAAGGATAAGCGGCGCGGCGGTGATGAGATTGAGGAAATGTTTTTTCATTCGCTCAAGGCAGCAATTGGAGGCGGTAGAATCGCTGCGGGTAAATCGCCGGGTCGCTGATGTTCATCGTGCCGTTTGTGGCGATGACATCGGTGGAGAGATCAACCCACGCGGAGTCGGTGAGATTGGTTTTGTATTGCAGGCGATACGTCTGACCAAGAATCGCCGTCCACGAAATCATCACGCCGTTTGATGTGATAGTTGGCGGGCTGACGCGCAGATCGAGAACGGTAGCGACAAAGCTCTTCGTGTTGGTCTTGGGCGGCGAACCTGAGTCTGTGACCGTGATGAAGATGGTGTTTGTGCCGGGCGATTGGGAGGCGTCCGGCGACCATGTGAACAGGCCGTTGGTGGGATTGATCGTCGCACCAGTCGGAGGTGTGGTTGTGAATGTGAACGCGAGTTGTTGCGCGGGAATATCAGTATCCGTGGCGGTGGCAGTGAAGGAAATCGTCTGTCCAGCAAAGATGATGCGGTTCGTCAACGTCGCGAGAGTCGGCGGGCGATTTGTGGCGAGCGAGAGCGCATTCGCTGGGTCACTGCCGAAGTCGAGTTCGTCACGGTCGAAGAACCCGTCATCATCGCGATCAACTCCTATGCGTCGTCCGCTCTCGCGCGGCACGGCGGTGTAAGTGAGTGGGTTGCCAGCGTTCGCAAGTGCGCGGAGAGAAGTTGGTGAGAGAGTTTCCGCCACGCGATCCGACTGGAAGAGTCCGTTTGTGCGATTGAAAAACCATCCGCGCGCGATGCCGCCGCTGAAACCTTTCGCCACAACATCCACGCGGCTCGCGGTGGGGGTGGCGATGCCGATGAGTTGATCAATGAACGTCGAGGTTGCAGAACTGGTGATGGTGATTTGTCGTCCCACGGCGGCATGAGTGTCGCGACTCAGCGCGCCGGGCGGACGATCTTGGTCTGTTGTCACCCCGGCGATCAAGTCTGAGCCGGTGAACGAAAGCAGGAACGCAACGACATCCGCTGTTTCCTGATCCGCACGAATATCAAAACCGTCCTGAATGAACCGCACGAGTGTATCCACGCTGCCATCGTGAAAGAATCCGAAGCCGGAGCGATTCGTCGTCGTGAGAAAATCCATGCCGGTCTTGTCAAAAAGATTTCTGAGGCTTTGAATCTTGAACGGCAAAATGGACGAGCGTTCGATGGCGGAATAGGCGGTGTGACGTTCACCGTTCGGTCCGCTGGCTGTTGTCACCCAGTTGAATCCTGTCCAACGCATGTCCACGCCCACACCGCTCGGTAGCGTGTGACAATGGATGCAACCCGTCGTGCCTTGAAGCCGGAAGCGCGTCTGTCCGTTCACTGCGTTGCCGTTGGGAAGTTGTGCGCCGGACGCGAGCGTGCCGTGGCCGAGTGACTTGTGGCCGGGCAACGGAAGGCTCGTGGCGAGTGCGTTGCTGATGTTGCGGAATGGATTCGGCGCGAATCGAACTGTGGTGAGGAAATCCTCGAACTGCTGCATCTCATTCGTGGTGAGCAATGCTGCACCTTGAAGGTTTGTGAACGTGCCGTTGAATTCTTCAAGCCCATCGCGATCTCCCCTCCAATGGAATGGCTCATGGCCAACGATGTCCTGCAACGTCTGAGTCGTCATCGGGCCTTTCATGGGATGAAAACTATTTGTAGCCGGAGGCGGGCCGAGACCGAAATTGGCGTTGGTCAGATTCTTCATCGTTCCGGTTTGATCGCCTAAATCCCAGGCCAGCCGGTCAAAGCGTACATCCACATGACACGAACCACAGGAGACCTGGCCGAGGCCGGAAGATTTGTGCGTGTCGTAAATATGCGGGCGACCGAGCTTGATGATGTTCGGTGTGGGATCAAACAACGGAATAGTTTGCACCACGCTTTCGGTGAGCGTATCCACGACAGAGATCGAACCGCCGAAACGATTCCAGACGTAAAGACGGTTGCGTGCTTCATCCAGCGCGAGACCCGTCGGGCCTTTGCCAAGCGCGATGGCGGAATTTGTTGCGATGCGCTGGCCGTTGGTGTTGATGATGGCGAGATTGTCCGAACCCATGCCGGTGACGTAACCGCGCGTGCCATCAGCACTCCACACGATGCCGCGCGGATCGCCGAGTGATTTGTCGCGTTCGTTTTGCGGAATCATGCGCGCGACATAATCGAGATGCGGATTCAAATCCTTCACGACATTCGTCAGCGTGATGGGATCAACCGTCGCCATCTCGACACGCACAAAGATGCTTTGAAGAACAGGCTCGAAGCGAATCTGGTTGAGCGCATCCGTGCCGATGATGGTGATTTTTCCAGAAGCTGGATTTACAGCCACATCCATGCAGATGTTCATCAAACCGCTGGCGTAGCTGATGCCGAGGTTGGTTGTGTTGATGATGGCGAGATCACGGTCAGGCAAATTCCAGCCAATGGGACGGCCTGTGAATGCGGAGTTCGCGCCGCTGATGAATTGCGACCAGTCGCCGTTGTTGTCATCCATCCACTGACCGGCTGGATTTTTTTTGACGATGAGTCCAACGCGCGGAGGAAGATTGGTGGCGGGAATAGCGGGGCTGATTGCGGGGAAAAAATTCGTGCCGCTGTTCGGTGGCGGATTTATTCCACCTGAAGGCGCGAACGGAAAATCCACGGGCGTTGGCGGCGGGAAACCCAGATTCACGCCCGCACCGATGATCGTCGAGCCATTGCCGGATTCAAATATGCCCACATAAACTTTCCCACCATCAGGACTGACGGCCATCGCTTTGGGACGATTTCCATCAATGGCAAGGTTGGAGACCGATGCACGCGTCACGGCATCGAAGACCTGAACGAGGCTTGGTTGAGCGCACGTCACATATGCGCGCAACGGAGTCCCCGCGAAAACGATGTCGGAGGGTTCGTTTGAAACACTCAACGTGGCAATGACCCGCATCGTGGACAAACTAACGATGCTGACGGAGTCAGAGATGAAATTGGCGACCCAAACTTCGTCGCTAGTGCGGAATCGCGCAGTGCAGGGATCAAGCCCCACGCTGATGTTGCCGAGCGTGACGGGGATTCCGTTGGTGACGGAATAAACTTCAAGGCGATTATCCGGCAAGTTGCAGAGAACGAGTTTTGTTCCATCAGGGCTTAACGCGAGCGGATGGACGGGCGGTGTCTCCCAATTGGAGAAAGAGTTGGTGGACACCTGGCCGAATGTCGTGCTGACAGAAATTAAAACTGCCGCGAGCGGATGGAAGAAACGTATCCACGGGCTGTTGGCAGTTTGGGGGCGCACGAGAACTGTTGTATCACTGATGGGTTGGCTGGCAAGTGTGCGTTTCAATGCACACCCGACTGGAGCGCGGGCGGTCCCTCGCCCGCAGCGTTCCGCCAGACAGGAAGGCGTTAAATAATCCGCAAGGGGTTCTCCTTGTTCCCGCGCTGCGAACGGAGACCGCTCGCGCTCCGTCGAGAAAATAAAAAACGCCCCAGCGTTCTCTCGAATGCCGGGGCGTTGCTTTTTTGGGAGCGAAATTACTTCGCAGGCGCGGGCGCAGGTGCGGATTGCACCTTCTTTGCAAGCTGCCACTCGAAGTTGATCTTTAAGTCATCGCCCACGCTCATCGCCTCAAGTCCGAGGATTTTGATGACGGGCGGCTTCATCTTGTAATCCGTCATCTTGATCGGTGTGCTGCCGATGATGACAATGTTTGTGCCTTTCTTCTCGATGGTCACAGGCATCGTGTTGGTGACGGTGTTGCCGATGATGGTCAACGCGCCCACGGCATCGAACTCCAGTTTGCCAGTCGCACCCGCCTTGGACTTGGGCTTTAACTCAATGAGGCGATATTCATACTTGGGATGCTTCGTCACATTCATCTCTTCTTGCATTCGGTCGTCCATCGTCTGCTTTCCGCTCTTGAAAGTGCGGACGGGCATCGAGACTGACACCTTCGGTTTGGCTGCGGCTGAGTTGGTCAGCGCAGATTCTGGGAAATTTTCGTCGGCTTCAATACTTCCACTGATGTTCGCTGAGTCCATTGTCCAGTCGTGAACGGTTGAAGTTCCAGCGATGGTACACTTGCTTCCTTTTGCCTTGGCGGAGTAGATCGCGGTGTTTTCGGCAAATGCGTTAGTGGCAACAATGGCGGCGACAGCTAATGCCGCAGTGGTTTGCGTCGCTGTTTCTCGGATTTGGTTCAGTTTGCTAGTTTTCATAATTGTTTCTTCGTTCGATGGATTAGTGTTTCGGTTGTTTGAAACAAGCATCGTGACTGTGATAATCAATCCGATCAGCCCGATAACGATTAAAGCTCGTTTCATTATAGTTCAGATGTTTCCCCTGCTTACGACGACGCGCACTCACGTCAATTCAAACCATTCTTTCTTAAACTCAATGCGTTTGCCGGTAGTGACAGCTTCATTGATTTTCAACACCAGCACCGTGGCGACAAATCCCTCGTGGTAGCCCGCCGCAGGACGATCCGTGGACTGGCCTATCTTTAGCGAAAGAATGTGCTCGCCGAGTTCTTGCTGGCTTGCGTTTTCAAAGCTGGCTTTGAAATCAATCGTTTCGTTAATGACTTCCTTGCAGTTGGCGATGAAAGCCTTCAGCGCGTGGTAGTGCGCGGGCGGTGCTTGCTGTGCCTGTGCGCCATCTACAAGTGCCGTTTGCTTGGAGCTGCCAACGGCGAGAACGATGCCCGTCTCGTTGAAGAAATTATCTTTGCGCGCGTACACCTCCCAGCCGAGCAATGGCGAATCCACTTCCTTGAACATCCACGCCTTGCCGTCACGCATCATCACCGTCGCGTCCGTGCCGTAGAGCAGTTCGTTTTCAGAATCGAACGATGTCGCAAGCGAGGCGTTGTAATTCATCCTTACGCCACCGGGAAATTCAATCATCGCTTCCACCGTGTCCGGCACATCGCGACCATCATCCTTCCACAACAGCGTAGAACTGAAACCCGTCACGGCTACAGGTTCGATGTTGAGAAACCAACCCGCCTGATCCAGCGCGTGAATGCCGATCTCGCCGATGAGTCCAGGTGATGTGGTTTTCGTCAACCGCCAGTTGATCGCCTTCTCGCGGTCAGAGTTCGGCGACGCCTGTCGCCAGCTTTGTTTCTTGTGCCACTGCGCGCGAGCCATGACGGTTTTGCCCAGCGCACCGGAGCGGATGAATGGCAGCAGGAAGTGCCGCTGCGGATCGGAACGACCTTGCAACCCGGCTTGAAACACCTGCGCCGAAGATTCCTTGGCCGCGAGTGCGATGGCTCGCGCGTCTTCGACGGTGTGGGCGAGCGGAGCTTCACAATAGACATGCTTCCCGGCCTTCAACGCCGCGATGACGATGTCTTTGTGCTGATGCGAACCTGTCGCGACGATCACTGCTTGAATCGCCGCGTCCTTCAGCAACTCCTGATAATCCTCCACCTGTTTCGCGCCGGGAGCTTTGGTGGCACTGCGCCGCATCATCGCGGGATAATTATCACAGATGGCGACGACCTCAGCTTTTTCCAGACGACCCAATTGATCGAGAATCTCTCGCCCCCATGAGCCAAGTCCGATCACGGCGACTTTGACCTTTGGGCCGGAATTCGACACGGCAGATTTTTGTTCCGGCGCAGGTTGCGCCATCAACTGCACGCCGCCCATCATCGTCATCATTGCGGCGAAGGAACTGCCTTTGAGAAAATCGCGCCGGTTGAAATCAGCGGCGTTGTCGTGTGATTGGTTCATGCGAATACAGAATCCTGTTTTGCCCGGACGGTTTCAATCCAGAAACGAATCAAAGCACCAAGCGCCAATAGTCTCTCCCACAGCGGCGACGTAGGTGCGCGCACTGCGTTTTATTGTTTGAAGTCTGAACATTCTCTGGAGCTTGGAGTTTTTATTTCAACACCTGCGGCGTGGCGTCGCCCTTTTCCAATCCGAGCGCCCACTTGATTCCGCCGAGCAGATGCTGTTGATACATCAGAGCCACTTCCGGTGAGTTTTTGCGTTCGCCTTTGTCATCCTTGTAGTTCGCGTCCCAGACATCTTCACGATGGCCGAGTGATGTGTAAAACACGCGGCCCTTCCCGGAGTTGCTACACCACGCCACGGGATAATCGCCGGGCGTCTTGTCGTTCGGATGTTTATCTAACGTGAGCAAGCCATGAACATTCGTGCGCTCAAATCCCTTGAGTTGATAAATTTCGTCAAAGACTTTCCAACTGGCGGGAATGT
>JAYUAV010000379.1:0-2320 GCA_043741175.1 Verrucomicrobiota bacterium | reverse complement strand
CGAAACCATGATCGTGTTGATGGTCTGTTCCGCGAGCGTGATGTCGTGGAGCATTTTCGATTCGGCGCGCAGCATCACGACGACCATTGCGGCGGAGATGGCGGAGGCGGTGGCAGGCGGGCATCATTACCGGATTCTGTTCATGCTCGGCGCGATCTTGTTTGCCGTGACGTTCATTTCAAACATGGTTGGCGACCTGGTGATGCATCGCTTGAAACACAAGCTGGAGGGGAAGCGATGAAAACATTATTTTTCAGCTTTAGCACCGGAGGTGCGACAGAAGGTAGCCCACGGCGTGAGCCGTGGGAAAACGGAGACAAAAAAGCCCCGGCAGGGGCGGTAGAAAACCACGCATTGGATCAGAGTTCTTTCGCCCCTGCCGGGGCTTGGGTGGTTTCTTCCGCAACCCACGGCTCACGCCGTGGGCTAACTTCTGCCGCTGCTCCGCAGCTGAAACAAATTTTGCAAACGCAACCCACCAGATTGGTGCTTGGAGCTTGGGGCTTCTCCAGATGCCTGCGCGCGCCTTGTTGGAGTGGTAGTTTGGAATTTGGAGGTTGCCGATGAAGCATCGGTTTCAAACCCAGAAGTTTGACTTCGGCTCGTTCTTCTTCAGCGGGCTGACTGGTTTGGCGACGTTGCTCATTCTTGCGATTCTCGCCGTGATTCTCGGCAACATCATCATCAACGGCTGGCCGAATCTAACATGGCATTTCGTCAGCACGATACCCAAGAAAGACTTCTTTGATCCCGCAACGACGGGCGTGCTGCCGATGATCATCGGCACGACCATCCGGGTCTTTGTGATGACGATCTTCGTTCTGCCCATCGGCGTCATTACGGCGATCTATCTCACAGAATACGCGCCCACTGGCTCGATTGTGACGCGCGTCATTCGCGCGGCGGTCAACAATCTCGCGGGTGTGCCGTCCATCGTTTTCGGCTTGTTTGGCCTCGGCTTCTTCATCAATTTTCTTGGTCAACACATGGATGAGTTGTTGCACAATCCCGGCCCGGTCTGGGGACAACCCGCCGTGCTGTGGGCGTCGCTGACGTTGGCAGTGATGACGATGCCGGTCGTGATTGTGGCCACGGAAGAATCGCTCAAAGCCATTCCGACGGGCTTGCGCGAAGCCAGTCTGGCGCTCGGCGCGACGAAACTGGAAACCATCATCCGCATCGTGTTGCCCCAGGCATTGCCAGGCATCATGACCGGCGGAATCCTTGCGGTCAGCCGTGCGGCGGGAGAGGTTGCGCCGATTCTTTTCACGGGCGTGGCTTATTACATGGCGTCGCTTCCGGGGAAATTGAGCGATCAATTCATGGACCTCGGCTATCACGTCTTTGTGTTGTCCACGCAATCGCCGGACATCGAGAAGACGCGCCCGATCCTTTATGCCACGGTGCTTGTCTTGTTGTTGCTGACGTTCGCGTTGAACTTCGTGGCCGTTTTGATCCGGGCTCGCGTCCGCAAAAAACTCCGCGCGCTTGGTTGATTTTGTATGTCTGAAACTCTGTTGCCAAAACTTGAAGTGACCGCGCAAACTCCGCTGGCGGCGGGCGCGGGCGCGCCGTTGATCGAAATTGCAAACCTGTCGCTGTTCTATGGCAAATCAAAGGCGCTCAAGGAAATTTCCCTCAATATCCGTGAGCACATCGTGACGGCGTTCATCGGGCCGTCGGGCTGCGGCAAATCTACTTTGTTGCGTTGCCTGAATCGCATGAACGATCTTATTGACGGCGTTCGCATTGAAGGCTCGGTCAAGATTGGCGGACATGACATCAACGCGAAAGATGTGGACGTGATCGAACTTCGTAAACGCGTGGGCATGGTGTTCCAGAAATCTAATCCGTTCCCCAAATCCATCTACGACAACGTGGCTTATGGGTTGAAGATTCAAGGCGTGAAATCAAACCATGACCTCGACTCTGCCGTGGAGCAAAGCCTGCGCGGAGCAGCCTTGTGGGACGAGGTGAAGGACCGCTTGCACAGCAGCGCGCTTGGGTTGTCGGGCGGCCAGCAGCAACGTCTCTGCATAGCCCGCGCCATCGCAGTAAAGCCGGAGATCATCCTGATGGACGAACCGGCTAGCGCGCTTGATCCGATTGCGACATCGCGCGTGGAGGATTTGATTCTTGAACTGAAGAAAGATTTCACCATCGTCATTGTCACGCACAACATGCAACAGGCCACGCGCATTTCGGATGAGACGGCGTTCTTTTACATGGGTGAACTCATCGAGTCCGGCCCGACGCAGAAGATTTTCACGATGCCCAAGCAGAAGCGCACGGAAGATTACGTGACGGGACGGTTTGGATG
>JAYUAV010000378.1:0-3556 GCA_043741175.1 Verrucomicrobiota bacterium | reverse complement strand
GAGCCTCACCCTTTTTGAGAAAACCCCCATTCTACAGGCTCTTACTCAACTGCCGCCAACTGTCACATCACCCGACACCGATAATCATCAATGCTTACTGGCGTTTTAAGCGGGACAGGAGTGATAACCACCAGCGATTGCCACCACATTCGACAAGCCTGCCGGCACGTTGGTCTGTCCCGAAGAGTTTTGCCCCCATGCGACAACAGTGCCATCAGTTCTTAATGCCAAAGCGTGAAAACCTCCCACAGCCAATGTGACTACATTTGTCAGGTTTGACGGCATGTTCGTTATTCCGTTTGCGCCTGAATTGTTCTGCCCCAAGGCAAGCACTTGCCCGTTCGGAAATAGTGCCATACTACTACGAAAATCTGCCGCAACGCCGATGACATTTGTTAGCGAAAGTGGAAATGATAATTCCCCTTCATAATTCCTGCCCCAGCCCACAGTATTGCCATCGTTTTTTAATGCCAGATTGTGTGTCACTCCAGCGGCGATACCTATGATGTTTGTCAGCGCATTGGTCGCCGTGGCCCAACCGACCTGATCAACCTTGCCCCCACGTTGCGACCTCGCCTAGTTCCAGCGATACAACCGAACTAGTTATCGCCGCCGCTACATTCGTGATGATGACACGATAGCTTCCAAAGCTCGCCAGTTGGGTATTTGAAATGATGACAAAACTGTTTGTAGCAGCAGGAATATCTGCGCCGTCAAACTGCCATTGGTATTTAATCGGAGACGTGCCTTGAGCGACCACCATGAACGTAGTGTCCAGCCCCAGAACTTGTGACTGACCCAAAGGTTGAACGGTTATCTCCGGCGCAAAAACGCCCGGCGTGTATGTGACTTCGTCCAAAAACCCATTGCCACTGCCAGTGAATATCCACCTGAGTGTTTGCGGTCCCGACGATAAAAAAATAGTTTCTTGTCGCCATGTTCCCCATTGGAAAAAATTTGTTTGCGCCAATCCATTTAAAGTGAAAGCAAGATTCCCAGACGCGAAATCACTGACATTCCACCAAAAAGTAATCTTGCTAGGACCTGTAACAGTTGTTTGTAAGGTTGAGGATTGAGAAGGTGGTGGAAAAGCACTTCTAGCAGCACTCACTCCATCATGTGTCTGGCTTAGTATTGTGGTGACACCCCACTGATTTGGAAAAGGTGCCGTCCAAGTCAGATTCGTCGCATTGAGTGCTTGGCCGAGAGTTTGGCAATGGCTTAATTGCATGCCCCAAACCAAACACATAACCATCACTATGAGCTTCTCAAGTCGACCAAAGCATGATGATTTGGTTGCGGGACAAATCAATCCGAGATGATGTGAAAACAGTGTTCTTTTACTTTTCATTAACTTGATGGTCTCAATTATCCACCGTCTAATACCCCGGTCAACAACAAGGTAGCTTTCGTCTTTCATCGGATTCCAGCTGCATCCTCATCTTGCAGCCGCTCCCGGCAGAAATCCTCACCTCAGCAGTTGTTCCTGCAAAAACTGGATCATGCTGATGAACTGGAAATCCGTGTTCTTCTTCTTTTGAAACCCGTGCCCCTCGTCCTTCGCCATCAGATACCACGCCGCGCCGCCTTGATCGCGCACGGCTTTCACCATCTGCTCGGCTTCCGTCACCGGCACGCGCGGATCGTTCTTACCCTGGACGACGAACAGCGGCGCGCGAATTTTTCCGACGTTCGTCAGCGGCGAAACTTGTTGCAGAAACTCCGCCATCGCCGGGTCGCGTTCGTCGCCGTATTCCACGCGACGCAGATCGCGGCGATAATCCTGCGTGTTTTTCAGGAACGTGATGAAGCTCGAAATCCCCACCACATCCACGCCGCACCGCAGGCGATCACTGAAATGCGTCAGGCACGCCAGCGTCATGTAGCCGCCGTAACTTCCACCCATCACCGCCACGCGCCCTGAGTCCAACCCCGCATCACGCCCGATCCAATCCAGAAACGCGCCAATGTCTTTCACTGAATCCTCGCGCTTGAATCCGTTGTCGAGCGCGAGAAACGTTTTCCCAAAACCCGCCGAGCCGCGCACGTTCGGATAAAACACCGCCACGCCCAGTTCGTTCAGATAATAATTATTCCGCGCCTGAAACATCGGACGCGATTGCGACTCCGGCCCGCCGTGAATGTTGACGATAACAGGTCGCTTGCCGGGAAATTGTTTCGCATCGGGCCGATAGAGGAAGCCTGAGATCGGCAATCCGTCAAAGCTCTTGATGCGGATCAGTTCTGGCTCGACGAATCGCGAGGTGTTCAATCCGCCCGTCTCGCTTTCCGTCCAGCGTTCGAGCTTCGCCGTCTTGATGTCGTAAGAATACGCATCCGCCGGCGAGCGCGCCGAGGTGAAGTTGAACGCCAGATCACGACCGTTCTCGTGCCACGTCACGCCAGACGGAATGCCCGCAGGCAATTCCGGCGCGCGAAGTTTCCTGCCAGTCCGCGCGTCCCGCAAATGCAACCGCCCTAACCCCTCCTCGTTCGTGACGAACGCCATCGTCTTCCCATCCGGCGAGAGATCAAACTCCGCCACATCCCAAGGAATATCCGCCGTCAACACCTGCACGGCGCGCGTTTTCAAATCCATCCGAGTGAGGCGGTGAAATTCCGATCCCGCATCACTCGTGAGGAAAATGGATTTGCCATCCTTCGAGAACAGCGCGCCCGAATACGCCACAGGCATCGCTCCATCTCGCGTGAACAATTCCTTCGCGCCCGTCGTCGCATCGAGCAGATACACGCGGCTTTGGTTGATCGAAACGTATTCGCTGATCAACAGCTTCGTTTCATCGTGCGACCAATCCGACACGCTCCAACCGCCGCCGAACAATTCGCACAACAGTTTGTCGGTTGTCGGATTCGCCGGGTTCATCACGTAAATATCGGTGTCGCGACCCGTGCGACGCGTCGAGGTGTAGGCGAACTTTTCTCCACTCCGCGCGAAACGTCCGCTGCCGTTGCGCGACTTCCCATCCGTGAGCAACGTGATCCGCCCCGTGTCAGGATCGAGTCGGTAATATTGGTAGAACTCGCCACCGCCGGAATCTTGCGCGAACAAAATGTAGTTCCCCTGCCTCGGGTGCCACGAACCGCCGCCAACAGGTTCAGGGGTGAAAGTCAATTGTCGCCGCGCGCCGCCGGGCATCCGCACCTCGTGCATCTGCACCGAATCCGCAAAGCGCGTGGCGATCAACATCTCGCGCCGCTTCGGATGCCAGCCGCTGAAACTCGCCGCGCGAAATTCCAGATAGCGACCCGCCTCCGCCTTCAATTCCTTCGAGGCGACAGGCACGCCATCCACCACGAGGTTCTCTGGAACTTCAGCGCGAGCGATGACAGATACGCAAACGAGGAATGGCAGCAGGGTATGGATCAGTTTCATTCGTGAGTTGTAATTTTCGATACTGTGATTTTTTCCCAGAACGAAGTCACGCCGGAACAGTGGGACGGGTGTGACTGAAACTGCCGCTCAGTTTTTGGAGTGCGGAGACTTGTCGCCGCTTTCATGGCCTGAGCGACTTGTCGCTCAGGCAGAGCCGCGTAC
>JAYUAV010000377.1:0-3501 GCA_043741175.1 Verrucomicrobiota bacterium | reverse complement strand
GCGAGCGCAGGCATTTTTGCAGGCTTTCCTTGAACGTGCGGCCGATGGCCATCGCTTCGCCCACGCTTTTCATCTGCGTGGTGAGCGTGGGGTCGGCCTGCGGGAATTTCTCGAAGGCGAAACGCGGAATCTTGGTGACGACGTAATCAATGCTCGGCTCGAAGCTCGCGGGGGTTTCGCGCGTGATGTCGTTCTTGAGTTCGTCGAGCAGGTGGCCGACGGCGAATCAGAAAAATTCTACTCGGAAGCCTCGCCACTGCCGGGGGCTTCCGAGTAGATTTCCAACCATGTTCAACCTCGCCGAACTGCTGCGACAGCACGAGGGCAAGACGCTGGAGTTTAAGCGCGACCTCTTCTCGCCGGACAAGGTGATGCGGACGCTCGTGGCGTTCGCCAATGGCGCAGGCGGCGTGCTGCTCATCGGCGTCGAAGATGGCTCGCGCAAGGTGTGCGGCGTGCCGGACGTGACGAAGATCGAGGAGCAGTTGGCGAACTTCATCGCCGACCGCATCGAGCCACGGCTCGTGCCAGAGATTCACATCATTCCGTTCCGCAAGACCCATGTGCTCGCGGTCGAACTATTTCCCAGCCCCAGTCGTCCGCACTATGTCAAGGCCGTCGGCTATCCGACGGGCGTTTATGTGCGCGTCGGCTCGACCAACCGCCAGGCCGATGCCGCCGCGGTGGCGGAGCTGCAACGCGTCGTCCGTGGACGCAGCTACGACGAAGAGCCGTTGCCGGAATTGAACTCGGAAGCCCTCGACTTCCGAGTCGCTTCCGAGTGCTTCGCGCCCGTTCGACGGCTGCGGAAGAAAGACCTACGCACGTTGCAACTGTTGACCACTCATCAGCAACGCGAAGTTCCGACCATCGGCGGGGTGTTGCTTTTCGGCGTGGACCGCCTAGGACAATTTCCCGACGCGTGGCTGCGCGCCGGCTGTTTCGAGGGCGTGGACAAAAGCGTCATTCTGGATTCCGTAAACATCAAGACTTCACCCGTGCTGGCAGTGGATGAAGCCATTCGTTTCGTGCAACGCAACACCCGCCGCGCACTCGAAGTGAAAGACGTGCGTCACCGCGAAGTCTGGGAGTTTCCCATCGTCGCGCTGCGCGAAGCCATCACCAACGCCCTCGTCCACGCCGACTACGCACAACGCGGCTCACCCATCCGCCTCGCCATTTTCCGCGACCGCATCGAGATTGAGAATCCCGGCAACCTCCCGCCCGGCCTCACCATCGAAGACATCCGGCGCGGTGTTTCCAAATTGCGCAATCGCGTCATCGGGCGCGTCTTTCACGAGCTTGGACTGATCGAGCAATGGGGCAGCGGCATCCACCGCATGACCGCCGCCTGCCGCGCCGCTGGTCTGCCCGAGCCGGAACTGGAGGAAATCGGCAGCGGCTTCCGCGTCACCTTCCGCCGCAAACGAGTTGCTCTGCCGGAACGCGACAAGCTCGACACCGCTATCGTGGAATTCCTGCGACGCAAACCCGGCGCATCCACCAGCCAGATTGCCGCCACCATCAAGCGCACCACCCGCGCCACGCAAACCCGGCTCAAGCGCCTCGTCGAACTCGGCCAGCTCGTCGCCATCGGCAGCAGCGCCCAAGACCCGCGCAAAGGGTATCATTTGAAGCAAGGCGTGTGAGCGTGGGCAGTTTGCGCACAAGCGCGGCGGCTCGAAATTTAATTTGTTCAACGCCCGCCCTCATCCCGGCCTTCTCCCCCGGGGAGAAGGAGAATCGTTCGCCGGTTTCTTGGAATGTCGTGAGACGGCGATTGGCGAATGCGCGTCGAGCAATCGGAGGACGGACGATGGCTGCTCCCTCTCCTTGGGGAGAGGGCCGGGGTGAGGGAGGACGTGACACATTATTTTTGCAGTGCGGGTCGCCATAGACTTCCGTGCCGGTGCGCCAGGGTTTGCCGTCGCCGCCCAGGCCGTTGCGGCCAATCTCCAGCGAGCGCAGGCATTTTTGCAGGCTCTCTTTGAACGTGCGCCCGATGGCCATGGCTTCGCACGCTTTTCATCCGTAGCGGCGGCTCGGCAGAGCGCCGCAAACTGAACGGGGGTTTTCAGATGGCGGCTTTCTGCCGAAAGCCGCTACGCCGGCTTGCGGAAATTTCTCGAAGGCAAAGCGCGGAATCTTGGTGGCGACGTAATCAATGCTCGGCTCGACGCTCGCGGACGCGTCATGGAGTGCGCGGGCAGAGCGGGACTGCCGCGCCGAAGCAAAGCGAAGGCGGGAGCGGCGACGGTGCTTTCGGGCGGGCGATGATGATGGAACAATCAACACGTCTCGTGCGTGCGAAAGCGGTGTCGCGCTGCGCTTCCCACCGCATTCCAAGACACGCTGGCGCGATGGCCGGGCGCAATTCGCAAACCGGAGTGCCGTCAGGCGCGGAATATGCCGCCCCGCCTGCCGTGCCGAAATCAGATGAAGGCGAGACGGGGCTGGCTTGCCGCGCCGTAGTCGGACGAAGGCTGGGAATTGGGTGGCACGGGTGGCTCTGCGCCTTCGCTGCAAAATCCGTGTGTCATTCAGCCCGGCATTGACGGTCCAAGCCGAATGCACTTCGGGTTTCACCCCATGGCAACAAATCTATTTCTCCCTAACTTTGTCCGGCAGAAGCCACCCGATGGGATATGGCTACGGAAAAACATCTGCAAGATTGAAAGAACAAACCATGAAAACACAAAAGATTGCACTACTCGCGGCGACGTCAGCCTTCGCCCTGTCACTACTGACAACGGGCTGTGACCGGACACTTTCCCATACCGAGACCGAAAAGGTGAAGCGCGACGGCACGGTCGAAAAGAAGGAAAAAACTGTTACCGAGTCACCCGACGGGACCATCAAGAAGGAAGAGAAGAAAAGCACCGAAAAACCCTGAACCGCAACGTGGTTGCTGCGAACGGGCAAAAAATTCTGAATGAGTCGTAGCGGAGCGGCGCCAGCACCAACTTCTTCAGAGTTGATGAATTTGCTGTAGAGCGTGTCCCGATTTTTTAGGTGGGAATGATGCCAATTGGAAAAGCCGATTTTCTGCACCAAGTTCCGGTATGAAACTCAAACTTGCCGCTAGAAAAACCGAATCGCCCGGCGTCGAATCGTTCATTTTCAAACCTGAAGAACCACTTGTCTGGAAGGCCGGACAATTCCTGCATTACGTCCTCAACCACGAGGCCACTGATGATCGCGGCTCTGATCGCTGGTTCACCATCGCTTCCGCGCCTTATGAACGCCACGTGATGCTGACCACCCGCTTCGCCGCGAAGGAGGGCAGCACATTCAAAAAAACCCTCAAAGCCCTCAAGCCGGGTGACACGATTGAAGTTTCCGATCTCGATGGCGACTTCATCGTGAGCGACCCGAAGAAAGAATACGTCTTCATCGCCGGCGGTATCGGCATCACGCCCTTTCGCTCGATTCTTAAGCAGGCGGAGCACGAAGGAAAAAAGCTGCGCGTCAAATTGATCTATGCCAATCGCAAAACAGTCG
>JAYUAV010000376.1:0-2990 GCA_043741175.1 Verrucomicrobiota bacterium | reverse complement strand
AGATTCAAACCTTCGCCGACGCGCAACGCAGGTTCGTAGCCGAGCAGACGTTTCGCCTTGCTGATGTCAGCGTGGGAATGGCGGACGTCGCCTGCGCGTTCAGGGCCGTAGTGCGGTTTCTGCTGAGGCAACGACGGTTTCAACTTGCGCAGTCCGTCTTGGAGAATCTGAAACAGTTCGTTGAGTGTGGTGCGCTCGCCCACGGCGATGTTGTAAGCCTGATTCGTTGCGCCTGGGTTTGGGGTCGTCGCAGCCAGAAGATTTGCTTGGACGATGTTGTCCACGAAACAGAAATCTCGGCTGGTCTCGCCGTCGCCGTTGATCTGGATGCATTCGTTGCGGATCATCGCATCGAGCCACTTGGGGATCACGGCGGCGTAAGCACCGTTCGGATCCTGTCGTGGACCGAAGACGTTGAAGTAACGCAGCCCTATGCTTTGGAAACCGTAGGCCAGCGCGAAGGAATCCGCATAGACCTCGTTGATGCGTTTGCTCGCGGCGTAGGGCGAGAGCGGCAAGCCGATCTCAGCCTCCACTTTCGGCAATCCGGGATGATCGCCATAGACGGCACTGCTGGAGGCATAGATGAAACGTTTTACCTTCGCGAGGCGCGCGGCATCGAGCATGTTGATAAAGCCAGTGACGTTCGACGCATGACAGAGCAGCGGTGCTTCCATGGAGCGCGGCACAGAACCCAGCGCGGCTTGATGCAACACCCGATCAACTCCCTCGCACGCGCACTGACACGTCGCCGCGTCTTCGATGCTGCCTTCGATGAAGCGAAACCGCGCCCACTGCTCCGTGCTGACGAGTGCCTGGACTTGTTTGAAGTTATCGCGGTGGCCCGTGGCAAAATTATCCAGCCCGACGACGCGCTGATTCAGCTTGAGCAATTTCTCCAGCAGGTTCGAGCCGATGAATCCCGCCACGCCCGTGACGAGCCATGTGCGGGGATTGGCTTTGAGTTCAATGCAGAGTTTTTCGTAGGCAGACATTTTGATTTACGATTTGAGATATACGATTTACGCGCGAATGGACGAAACGGTCGTCAAACGAATATCGCAAATCGCAAATCCATCTAGGCTTTCCAGTATTTGCTCGGATCAATTTTGCTTCCCGCCATCGCGTTGCGCGTGTCCACGATGCCTTGCGACCAGTCGGCGAGTTCCTGATAGTTCACAGCCTTGTGCGCGGTGGAGATCAGCACCATGTCGAAGCTGGAAATCGTTTCCTTGTTCCACGGCACAGAACGCGTGCCGGCCCAGTGCGGATGTTCGCGTGTGGGGCGGATGACGGGAACATGCGGATCATAATACGCCGCGTGCGCGCCCTGACGTTTGAGCATGTCGAGCAAGGTGTAGCTGGGAGATTCGCGGTCGTCATCCACATTGGCTTTGTAGGCGAGACCGAGGATGAGGATGCGACTGCCCTTCAAAGATTTTTGGCGCGCGTTCAACGCATCAGCCACACGATGAATCACGAACTGCGGCATGGCGGTGTTCACCTCGCCAGCCAGTTCGATGAAACGCGTGTTCTGTCCGAACTCACGCGCTTTCCATGTCAGATAAAATGGATCAATCGGGATGCAATGCCCTCCGAGTCCAGGACCAGGATAGAACGCCATGAAACCAAACGGCTTTGTCTTCGCGGCGTTGATAACTTCCCATATATCAATATCCATCGCGCCGTAAACCATCTTGAGTTCGTTGACCAAGGCGATGTTGACGCTGCGGAAAATATTTTCGAGCAGTTTGGTAGCTTCCGCCGCGCGACAGGACGAAACCGGCACGAGTGTCTGGATGGCCTTCGAGTAAAGCTGTTTTGTTTTCTCCAAGCACGCGGGCGTGAAGCCGCCGATGACTTTGGGAATCTTCGCGACTTTGCTGTCGGGATTGCCCGGGTCTTCGCGCTCAGGAGAGAATGCGAGGTGAAAATCTGTTCCCGCCTTGAGCTTTGAACCCGCCTCGAGAACCTCGCGCAAATCAGTATCGGTTGTGCCGGGATAGGTCGTGGATTCCAAGACGACGAGCGTGCCCTTTTGCAGATGGCGCGCGATGGCTTCGCCCGTCTTGATGATGTAGGAAATGTCCGGCTCGCGATTCTTGTTCAGCGGCGTGGGCACACAGATAATGATGGCTTCAACTTCCCTCACGCGCCCGAAATCTGCCGACGCCGTCAATCGCCCAGACTGCACGGCTTCCTTGATCGCAGCCCCGTCAATATGTTCGATGTAGCTTTTCCCAGCATTGATAGCCGTGACTTTTGATCCATCAATGTCGAGACCGACAACTTCCACGTTGTTGCGAGCGAATTGAAGACAGAGCGGCAACCCGACATAACCGAGACCGACGATGGCAATTTTCATAGTTTCAATTTTAACCGGGCCTGGCGATTCGCGCCAGAAAATGCACCAAGCAGCCTAATGTTCAAACAAAATCATTGGAGCGATTGGACTGGGGGCGCATCTTGACATTACCCGCGATATTTCTATTCCGGAGCGCGGCTGTGTGCGAAAGCACCAGCCGCAGCACTACGAAACGCTAGACTTCTTGCAAGTTTCTGCACTCAACCGCTGCGAAGCCCTGCGGCTGGTCTTCGACACCGCCGCGCTCCGGGGCAGTGTCAAACGCGCCCCCGGACTGGTTCAACCGAAATGAAAATTGGCAATCGTCCGCTGCATTGCTATTTTCCGCGCCGATGTCAGAACCCGTTGCCGCACCTCAACCTGTTTCCAAGGCGAAAGTCTTCGCGCGCCGCCTGTCCTCCACGCTCGTGCTGTGGGGGATCGTGTTGGGCGCGATGTTCTCCGGCAGCAAGCTCATCTCAGATTATGTTTTCGCGGCGTTCATGGTGGTGCTGGCGTGTGTGGGGTTGATGGAGTTTTACGGGTTGGTGGAGAAGCGCGCGATGTTCTGCTTCAAGAAGTGGGGCATCGCGGCGGGTGTGTTGCTGATGCTCGGCACGTTTCTGCATGTGACGGGGCATCTTGG
>JAYUAV010000375.1:0-4343 GCA_043741175.1 Verrucomicrobiota bacterium | reverse complement strand
GCCAAAGCAAGGCTGCGTTCAGCAGCCTGACGGATTGGTCGGACGCTTCTCTCATGCTCGACGGCGACAAGTCGCCTGCGGAAAGCGCGGACAAGTCCGCGCACTCCAAAGCCTGCGGCGAGCAATCCGATTTTTGAATTATGAGCATCGAGAACCGCCGCTTCGTCACCGCCGCTGAGAAAGTGGATTTCAAATCCCCGTGGACCTTGGAGGAATGGCTTTGCCGCTCGGATGTCGTGCCGAACAAGGAATTGCTCATGGTGCGCGCGAACATGGAGGCGGGTGACTCGCATCCGTTTCACACGCACCCGACCCGTGAAGAGATCATCTACATTCTCTCCGGTCGCGCAGAGCAATGGATCGGCAAGGAGCATCGCATCCTCGGACCCGGCGAAATGGTTCTCATCCCCAAGGGTGAGGTGCATGGAACGTTTAATCCATTTCGTGAGAGGCTCGTGTTTCTCGCGATCCTTTCGCCCGCTAACGCTGCCGAACCGGGCATCGTGGATGTTTCCACACAAGAACCGTGGGCTTCCATTCGCCCGAAACTTGGATTGCCTCCATGCACGTAACAACTAAAACGAGCGATGGAATGTCGGAAACTTTAGCTGCGGAGTTGAGGGAAACCAAGTGCAAGCCCCGGCAGGGGCGGAAGAACTCCGGTCTGTTGCGTGGCTTTCTGTCGCCCCTGCCGGGGCTTGACCCTCTGCATCGCTTTCCCACGGCTCGCGCCGTGGGCTACCATCTGTCGCATCTCCGGTGCTGCGAGATGGCACGGCCAACCCAAAAACATTTTTCATGAAATATATTATCAACCTTCTGATCGCTGTCGCGATCCTCGCAGGAATCACCGTCGCAGCCGCTGAACCCCTTCGCGTCTTCATCCGGGGCGGCGTCAAGACGCACGGCACGAATCAACATGATCATCCGCGCTTCCTGAAAGAGTGGACAACGCTTCTGGGTGAGCGCGGGATGCGCGTCGCGGGCGCTCTGGATTTTCCTGAAGCCGAGCAACTCGCCAAGACAGACGTCCTCATCATCTACGCTGCGAACGGGATGAAGATCGCAGGCACACAGCGCGCTGACTTGGAAAATTTTCTCAAACGCGGCGGCGGTCTGGTGGTGGTCCATGACGGCGTGGTGAGCGGTGATCAAAATGAGTGGTGCAAGTCCATCATCGGCGGTGCGTGGCGCTGGCCTTCGACTGACGTGGCCAAGGACAAAGCGACGAAATGGTTCGAGGGAAACGTCGGCATCTATTGGGTGGATCAGGAGCATCCGATCAGTCGCGGCATCTCGAACTTCGATTGGAAGGACGAGATTTATCACGACATGGACCTCGCCGCAGACATCGGCGTGTTGGCGACAAGTTTTCACAATGTTCACATCATCGCGCCGCAGATCTGGACTTACGAAAAAACTCTCGCGGGCGGAGACAAGCCGTATCGCGCATTCGTCAGTTTGCCCGGCCATGAGTTTGATGTGTTCAACTCGCCGCAGTATCGCGCGGTGCTGATGCGTGGCATCGCTTGGGCGGGCAAGCGCACGAATGTAGATGAGTTTTGCACCAAGGAAGAACTCGCGGCGTTGCTGTATCCGGTGGGTGGTCCGCTTCCGGCGAAAGAGGCTTTGAAAACTTTCAACCTCCATCCTGAGTTCAACATCTCGCTCGTGGCTGATGAAAATGTCGCCGAGAAAATCATGTCGCTCGAATGGGATCCGCGCGGACGACTCTGGGTCGTGGAGACGCCGGAGTATCCGGGCGGACGCGACATCCACAGGAGCGACGCTAAGATCACGCCGTGGCGATTGCGTAATCCGAGCGAGTTCCCGATTGGCAGCAAAGAGAAACGCGTGAGTCGTGATCGCATTTCAATTCTCGAAGACACAAACGGCGATGGTGTGATGGATAAGAAGACGGTGTTCGCGGATGGGTTTGAACTGCCGACATCGCTCGTGCTTTACAAGGACGGCGCGATCGTGACTCAAGCACCGGATATTTTCTGGGTGCGCGACACGGACGGCGATGGCAAGGCGGACAAAGTGGAAACTTTGTTCACCGGCTGGGGCACGATGGACACGCACGCAGTGACGAGCAACCTGCGTTGGGGGCCGGACGGCTGGGTCTATGGCTCGGTGGGTTACAGCGCGGGCAATGTCACCTCCGGCGATGGCAAAAAAAAGTTCGGCAAGATCAGTGCTGGGCTCTATCGCTTCCGCCCTGATGGTTCAGCGTTGGAGCAGGTTTCCGCTGGCTCGTGCAACACTTGGGGTTGCGAGATAGCGCCGGACGGCGAAATCTTTTTCAGCACGGCCACCTGTGGTCAACCGATCCTGCATGTCGTGTTGCCGGAAAAGACGATCAGTCGCGCAGGAATGCCCGGAGTGCGCTCGGCCAATTCCATCATCGAAGAAAATAAAGTTTTCCCGGCGCGCAAGGAAACCCGCCAACCATATGTGCAGATTGACTGGGTCGGGCAATTCACCGCTTCTGCGGGTGCGACGATTTACGATGGTGGTGCGTGGCCAGCTAAATGGCAGGGGCCGTCGTGGTCGTTCTTCGTACATGAGCCGACAGTGTGGTTGATGCACCACGAGTTTCTCGATCCAAATGGTGTGACGTATCAGGGCCGTCGCGAAGAGGCGCGCAAGGAAACGCATTTTCTCACAAGTCCGGACTACTGGTTTAAGCCGATCCACAGTCGCGTCGGGCCGGATGGCGCGTTGTATCTCGTGGACATGTATAATCAGATCGCCGCGCACAACGACACTCGCGGCACGCCGCACGGCGCGCGCAATGCCGCCACTCGTCCTGACCGCAATCATCACTTCACGCGCATCTATCGCATCCAACACAAGGACGCGCGCACGTTGCCACCGTTTGATTTGAATCCCAAAACACCCGCCAAACTCGTCGCGATGCTCAATCATCCGAATGGTTGGGTTCGCACGACGGCGAACCGGTTGTTGAGTGAGGGGGCGGGAAGCGGGTCAGTTGCTGCGCTTGAAAAACAGGCGGCCAAGGCAAGCACCGCGTACGGACGGATGCAGGCGTTGTGGGTGCTGCATAATTTGAATCTGTTGGATGGAGATGTGTTGGTCGTGGCCGCGAGCGATCTCGATGCTGTGGTGCGTAAAGCTGCGATGAACATCGCAGCCGAGCGAGACAACTCGCAGATCGAGCCGCCGGTGGACTTGGTGAACAAGCTGATCTCCGATCCGGATCAGCGCGTCCGCATCGCTGCGCTCATTGCGTGTGAAACGCTCACGCCGAATCGTGAATTCGCCGAGGTCATCGTTGGAGCATGGCCGATGTTCAAGGATCCGTATCTGCAAACTGCCGCGCTCGCTATCACGGCAAAGAAGCCATTGCTCTATCTCGGAGCGGCGTTGGATGCGAAAGAAGCATCGTTAGTAAGCGGATTGGTTTCACAACTCGCGCGCCAGGTGGCGAACTTGAATGATCCGGGTTCTGCGCGCGCGCTGGTGGTCATGCTTGCCGCGAAGCCTGCGAGTGTGGACTCGCTCAAAGTCATCGCGCTACAATCGCTCGCGGTAAATCTCGCGGCGGATGTGAAACCGACTGCGGACAAGCCGCTCGGCAATGCGTTGACGCAATTGCTCGCGTCGGAAACCACTGCCGGAGCTGTGATGCCGCTGATTGTGCGATGGGATTTTGTGGGTGAAGTGGGAGACGCGATGAAACCCGCCGTCCGCAAAGCGGCAGCGCGGCTTGCCGACAAATCGCTCTCGGACGAAGAGAGGGCGTTGGTCGCGGCAAATCTTCTCGGAGTGCGAGTTTTCGACACCAGCATCGTCCCCGCAGTTTCATCACTCCTCGGCAGCGACGCGAGTCCCGCGTTGCAGAAGCGCGTGATCGAGGCGCTCGGTTCAACGGGTGACAAGGGTGCGGGTGAAGCATTGCTCGCGGCGATGCCGAAACTTTCCTTCGATCTTCGCGAAGTGGTGTTCGGTCAGTTGATCCGGCGCAATGATTGGTCGGAAGCGTTGGTGCAATCGCTCGCGGATAAGAAGATTGATCACGCGTTGCTCGGTCTGGCGAATCTGCACCGGTTGAGAAACCACTCTGATGCGAAGGTGGCGGAACACGCGACGACAGTGATCGCTCAACTACGCGGGCCGGATCAAAAGGAAAAAGATCTGGTCATCTCAAAACTTCGCCCAGAGATCATCAAGCCCGGCAACGCGGCCAATGGCGCGAAGGTTTTTACTCAAAACTGCGCTGTGTGTCATAAGTTCAAGAACGAGGGCGCGGACTTCGCACCGAATCTCACCGGCATGGGCGCGCACGGACCGGAGGATTTGATCGTCCACATCATTGA
>JAYUAV010000374.1:0-11425 GCA_043741175.1 Verrucomicrobiota bacterium | reverse complement strand
GTCAACCTGCACAACGAACCGGATCGCGGTTACAGCGTGGTGCGCGTCTGCACGTGGGATCGCGCTGGGCTGTTCGGCAAGATGGCTGGCTCACTCAGCGCGGCGGGATTGACGATTCTAAGCGCGCAGATTTTTACGCGCTCCGACGGCATCGCGCTGGACACGTTCTTTGTAACTGACGCGTTCACCGGGAAACTCGCTAACGCCACGCAACGCGATGAATTCGAGGGATTGCTCACGCGCGTGTTGTCTGACGATGCAGTGGATTTGCACAAACAGATCGCGGCACAAAAGATTTCCCGCCCGGTTTATTCGGCCTACACCGGCGAGCAGATTCCTACACAGATCGCGTTCGACAACGAAGTCTCAGACACGCGCACGTTCATCGAAATTGAAACCGAAGATCGCATCGGCCTGCTCTACACCATCGCCGACACATTGGCGGAACTGGAGGTGGATATTTCCACCGCGCGCATCTGCACTGAGAAAGGCGCGGCGATAGACAGCTTTTACGTGCGCGAACTGGACGGCGGAAAAATTCTTGCGCCCGAACGTCAGAAGGCGATTCAGCGCCGCCTGCTACACGCGATCAATTTGTTGAATCCCAAGAATGAGTGAGACTGCGCCATCGAAGTCCTTGCTGACAGTTCACAGTCAAAAATCGAAGCCGAATATGAGCCGGATGTTGATGCGCTCATGGCCTTCGAGTTCGAGGTGTGTGTTGTTGTCGGGGTTTCCGGTGTAGTTCGCGCCGTAGATTTGCGGCATTACACTCAACGTCCCGAACCAGCCAGACCGCTTGTAACACAGCACCGGGCCAAGATAGATCGCGGTGTTCTCCCAGCGTTTGTATTCGGGGATTTCATTATGATCGCGGACTTCAACGCCTAGCGTCCAGTGTGATCCGAGCTTTCGTGCGACGCCGAACGAGAGTTCAACCTCGCCTTCTTTCCCGCGAAAGTGATCTTCCCATTCCGTCGCATGAGTGAGGTTCAACGCCCATCGCCAATCACCGTGCCGCTGTCCGATGATGATTTTCTGTTCCAACTCGAAGTTCGGTCCGTCGTAGGTCGGCTCAAGATACAGCGAGAGACCAATCGCATGTTCTGCGGGATCGAGAAGCATGTATTTGTTCTCCAGAGAAAAACCTGTCTGCCGATAGTCCGACCTGCGCTGGCCGGTGGCGGGGTCTTTGAAGTTTTCGTACTGGTGATTGAAGTAGAGCGAGACTTGATAATTGTCCGTCACGCCGTATTCGATTTCCTCCCGCATTTGCACCCGGTTAAATGCAGTCTGGCCGACATCCGCATTGCGTCCGATGCGCGAAGTGATGTGCTGCTCGAACTCCAGTTCACCCTTCGGTGCCGTGGACGGTTCGTAGCTGTAGGTGAAGATGCGTTCATGCGCGAACGATGAAGAGGCGACGAGGATGGCAAATATGATTCGAGCGACAATAGATTTCATGTTCAAGGTTTAGGGAATGCAGTTTGATTCCGACGCTGTTGAGAATGGCAAATCTCCACGCCACCCGCTAACGGTGGCTTGCGAAAGATTGTCGGTGGTTTGCAAGGCCGTCGCTACAGAGACAACGAAAGAGTCAGCGAGATTTTGGCAGGACAGCCTTCTGGGTCGAGGTCGCCAGCGGATACAACCCCGGACAGCAGCCAAACGTCTCCTGAAATGCGGCGCTGAAATGGCTGAGGCTGTTGTAACCCACTTCCAGAGCGACTTCCGTGACGTTGTATTCGCGCGACTTGAGCAACTCCGCCGCCTTTTCCATCCGCAACTGCCGGAGATATTGCGTGATGGTCTGTCCCGTTTGCGTAGAAAAAATCCGACTCAAGTAAAAGTGACTGCAACCAATCTTCTTGCCGAGTTCTTCAAGCGATGGCGGTTCGGCGAGATTTTGTTTGAGCAACGCCATCACTTGCTCGACACGTTCTTGGGCGACGCGTTGCTGGCGTGTGCAGAAAAACTCCTCCTCGGGTTTCACCAAGAAGGTCACCGCCAGTTCGAGCACCTTGCATTGATACCAGACCGGTTGCGCCGCCGTATAAATCGGTGGCTGTCTCAACGTAGAGATCAATTGAAGCTGCTGCGACGTAAGCCGCACCGTGTTGCCGGTCACATGTCCGCGCGCCGCGCCACGCATCGCCGCGCGCACGAGCGGGTGCAGCGTCGCCTGTGCCTCGGCCAGATGTTTTGCAAGAAAGGGGCAGGAGTATTCGACAGTGAGAAATTGATGACGCTCGTTCGCCGCACGTCGTGCGATCAATGGTTCATCAGTGCGATGGTAAAAGCCGACGGTGTTCTGGGAAAATTCGGTGCGTGCGCCGCCGCCTTCCACAAATCCGTGTCCCTCCAGATTCAAACAAAGCTCAACGCAGCCCGGATGAAAACTTGCGGCCCAATCGAACTCACGCTTCGCCTGAAAATCATGCCACTCGATGCTGTAACCCACACCACGAAAACTTCCGAAGATCGGTTGCCACCCCGCGCCCACGTCACGCCAGGCGGCGGCTTCGGTGAAGCCCGCTTTCGTGGGGAGCGATTTCTTGGAGTGTGAATCTGACATCGGTCGGACGACAGTAAAGAGCGTCAGTAAGATGTTCAAACAACAAGCCAAGCGTGGCAAGATTTCTTGCCATTGCGGAGTTGCCGGTTACACCATCTCGCATTGATGACCACGCCCGGCAGCACCGATCCCGAAAACAATTTCGTCTCAAGGAAACTCCTGTGGTGGATTGGTGGCGCGGCAATCCTACTCTACTTCGTCACACTAAGTCATTGGGTCACGTTGGGCAGTTTGGAAAATGTTTCACGCGTGACGGGCTGGAATCCACCACCAACACCCGCGCGCCCGCTGGCATGGACTCTGTTCGCCGTGTTTCGCTTGTTGCCAGAGGCTTGGATTCCACTCGCCGCAAATATCTTCACCGCACTCGTCGCAGTCCTGGTTCTCGCGTTGCTTGCGCGCTGCGTGTCGCTGTTGCGTTACGATGTTTTGCCGGAGGGCGACGTTCGCAAAGGCTCGCAAGTCGGATTGCTCACCATCAAGTCCGCGTGGATGCCGCCTGTGTTGGCGGCGTTGATCTGCGGATTGCAACTCGGCTTCTGGGAGCACGCCACCGCTGCCACGGGCGAAATGCCCGCTCTGTTGTTGTTCGCGTTTGCGATGCGTTGCCTGTTGGAATTTCGCATCAATAAAAACGAATCATTCCTCGCGCTCGGTGTGGCGACCTTCGGCGCAGGGATGGCCGACAACTGGGTGATGCTTGGTTACTTTCCGATGTTAATCGCGGCACTGATCGGCTTGAAAGGTTTTAGCCCATGCTTGAATCCGCGATTTCTATTTCGCATGGCAGCGTGCGGCCTTGCGGGAATCCTGCTCTGTCTCCTGCTTCCGATGCTGGCGACGCTGATCGTGTCCGGTTCAAGCGAGATGTGGGCGATGCTGCTCGAACATTTCAGAACTCAGAAGCGCATATTGTGGCTGTTAAAGCTCGCGCCGTTTCGGTTGCTCGCTCTGATCGGCGTGATTCCTTTTTTGATTCTGTCCGTGCGCTGGAAGTCACACACCATCCAGCCTGCGGATGACACGCCGCAGGGAGTGTTCTTCGCCAAAGTCATGGGGCATTTCATTCACGGGCTGTTTCTGGTTGTGGCACTGTGGTTGGCGTTAGAGCCAAGAGTTGGGCCAAGGGATTTTGACGCCGCCACCCTCTTTCTCGTCCAGGGTTTTATCTGGGCGATGGTTGCGGGCTACTGCGCGGGCTACGTACTTTTGTTCAAGCAGGGCACGGTGCAACGGCGTCCGTCCAAGTTTGCCGCTAACTTCATCCGCCTGCTCATGCCCGCGATGACGGCGTTATTGCTGTGGAAAAACTTTGGTGCGATTCAACTCACGAACAGCGCGGCGGCGAGGGAGTTCGCCAAAGCACTCGCGAATGATTTGCCGTTGGGTAACGCCGTTGTTCTGAGCGAAGAACGGCAAACGCTGCTGTTGTTGCGGGGTGAACTGGGCGCATGCGGTCGTGCGCGCGACGTGATGTTGGTGGACACACCGCAACTCATCGCGCCGCGCTATCACATGCAGATGGCGACGAATTGGAAATCGCGCTGGCCGATGACGCTTGGAACAAACACGTCAGCGCGGATCACGCCGGAGGTGTTGTTGAAGACGATGGCTTCGCTGGCGGAAAAGGAAGCGGTCTTCTACGCGCATCCAAGTTCAGGATTGTTCTTCGAGAAGTTTTCGGGCGAACCCAGGGGTACGGTCCACCGGCTCGTGTTGCGACCCGGCGAAGATGTTTCCGCGTTGCCGCTCACCCCAGTTCAACTCACCCACAACGAACGTCTCTGGCAGGAGCGTTGGTCATCGCACATTGGGAAACGCGCCGCGCAAATCGCAAGTCAACGTGCTGACTCTGCGCGCTGGAAAAGTTCATCGCTCAAATGGCTTCACATCACCGAGCGTGAGAACGCGACCGCCACGTTTCTGAGCGGCGCGTATTCCAAGGCGATGAACCATTGGGGAGTTCAGTTACAGCGCGCTGGGCGCGGCAGCGAAGCGACGGAATGGTTTCACCGTGCCATCAAGTTGAATCCGGCCAATCTCGCCGCGCTCATCAATCTGGAATATGCCGGACGCCGGGCGCGTGGAGAAACTGCACCGCTCGCGATGTTGTGGGCGCGTGAACATTTCGCGGAAGCGTTCGATCATTACGCGAGTTGGTATAAAGTCATCAGCGGCAACGGGCCAGTGGATGAGCCGACGTATCTGTTGCAGACGGGGCGATTGTTGTTAACCACAAAAAATCCACGCCAAGCCGTCGCTGCGTTCAAACGTTGCGCGGAACTTTGTCCCAACTGGCCGATGCCAAAATTGTTTGAGGCGCAAAGCTACAACCAGACGGATGCGTTCGAGCGCGCGCTGGGATTGACCACGGAACTGGAGGGCAAGGCTGAACTGTTCCGGGGAGCGGGACTTGCGAGGCTGCTGCAATGTCGAGTCAATGCGTTGCGCGGATTGAATCGCACGAATGAAGCGTGGGAAACCATCGAGCAATACGCTTCCAAACACGCGACGCACGGCGAAGTGTTGTCAACCGCCGCCACGCTCTGTGGCGAAGGAGGGAAGTTTGAACGCGAACTGGAGTTGCTGGTGGCATTGTCCGCGCGCGTGAAACCGGACACGGGATTGTTGACGCGTCGCGGGCTGGCGGAGTTCCGACTTGGTCAAAATAGGCAGGCGGCGGAGACGTTGACACGCGCGCTTGATCTCGCGCTGGACGATGTGCAGGCGCGATTGCTTCGCGCCGTCGTGCGCCATGCCGATGGGCAGACTGATGGTGCCCGCGCAGATTACGAGTTGTTGCTCAAGAATCCCGGCGGCGCGCAACCGGCATTGTTCGGCCTCGGAAGCATGGCGTGGAGCGTGCAAGACACGAACGCTGCGATCCGTTACTACGAACAATTCATGTCCAATAACGCGGCGGCTTCACCACAAGCCGGTGTGGTTTCCGAACGGCTCAAGCAGATGCGGGAAGAGAAGTGAAATTCTCGGAGCGCGGATGGGCGCGGTTGAATTGGACGGCATCTTCGTAGCGCACGCTTTTGCCGCCGAAGATGTCGAGCGCGGAACCAATCGTCAGCCCCACCCGGCCCTGACTCAATCGCCGGACTGTTTCAAGATCAGCCAGAGAATTCGCGCCGCCCGCATACGTCACAGGAATCGGCGACCACGCTGCCAGCCTCTCCACCAATTCACTATCAATGCCGCGACACAATCCTTCGACATCAACGGCGTGGATCAAAAACTCTGCGCATGAGTCTGAAAACTTTTTCAAAGTCGCCGCCGAGAGTGTCGCGTCAGTGAACTTCTGCCAGCGATCCGTGACCACGAAATAATTTCCATCGCGCTTGCGACAACTTAGGTCCAGCACGAGCCGCTCGCGACCGATGAGATTCACCAGTTCAGCGAGGCGCTGTTCATCCACGCGCCCTTCGCGAAAAACCCAGCTCGTGACGATGACATGCGACGCGCCTGCATCCAGCCAGCCACGCGCGTTGGAAGCATTCACGCTACCTCCGATCTGCAATCCGCCGGGATACGCCGCCAACGCCTCGCGCGCCGAAGTTTCATTTCCTGCACCGAGCATGATGACGTGACCACCCGTGAGTTGATCACGTTTGTAAAGTTCGGCGAACCACGACGCAGGACGCTCGGAAACAAAGTTAGTGCGCACAGCAGCGGGGTTGTCACTCAGCGTGCCGCCGACAATCTGGACAACTTTGCCGTCGCGAAGATCAATGCAGGGACGAAACACGCCACAAAACTAGAGTTCGAGAAGCTGAGTTCCAAGTTCCAATTCTAATTCAGGATGAGAACAAACGCGGGAATTCCGTTCAGTAGAATTGGAGCAACGGACTGGCTCGAACATCTCGGTGCAATGGACGGGTGGCAACTCCTTCAAGCGACTCCTCTCACGCGTGCACTGTTGTAGCCGAGGGCAGTCACATGCGGGAAAAGAAAGGGGACGGCTTACGCCGTCCCCTTTCCCATAACAACAACTCACAACAAACTGTTCAGTTCTTCTTCTTGCCACCCGGACCGCGCTTTTCGCCATCACCGCTTGCGTTGCCAGGACCATTACCGCCCGGTCCACCGGGGCGGCGTTCATCGCGTCTCTTTTCCCATTTGGCGTATTGCTCGGCAGTGAGGATTTCTTTGACCTTTGCGTTCACCGCTTCGCGGGATTCTTTCATTTTCTCGCGGCGTTCTTCCTGCGAGAGGTCCTTCATGGCTTCGCGCTGGGACTTGAAGACTTCCTGTAATTTGGATTTTTGTTCGTCTGACAGGCCAAGTTCCTCAGCCATCTTTTTGAGCATGTCGCCGCGTTGACCGCCGCCGCCAGCGCCACTAGGTCCGCCGCCCGGACGTTCAGACCGCTCAGGGTGCGCGGGCTTGTCCTCAGCGCGGAGTGTGGGAGTAAAGGCGATCAATGCGCCTGCCGCAAGAGCGGCCAACAGACTGACTTTGTGCATTTTCATAAACTGTCTTTTCTTTCGTTTTGGCCGCGCCTTCATGACGCGGCATGTGATGAGAGAGACGCAGTCGGTGGAAAAAGGGTTACAACTAAACACGCGCCGAGATTTCGAACCGCTAATTTGCGCTCATCATCTCTTATCCAGACAAGCACAGAACGACAGCCGGGAAGGCGGTGCTGTTACACTGTGCAACCATCAAGAAAACTTTCTATCAGGGAAGATGGGCGCAAATTAGCGGTTTCAATTATTGGGTAGATTTTATTTGCAGATAGTGATCGCACGGCATTCACCAACTGTTTCACCTTTTCAGCCAGCGGAGCATTTCTAAAATTTTCGGTGGCTGACCAGTTCGCAGGATGCCGATGCGGAAAACTTTTCCCGCCATCCACAACGCCCCCGCCGCAGTGACGAGCAGCAGGATTGTTGTCCCGATCAAATCGAACCACGGCGGATCAGCCATCACGCGGTTCATCATGATGAAGGGGGTGTAGATGGGAATCCACGAGAGGACACGAGCGAGGACGCCGTTGGGGTCTTTGGGAATGAACGTCATGGTAAACATCGGGACCATCATCAGCATCGTGATCAAGCCCATGTAACTTTGTGCTTCCTTCAACGTGTTGCACACGCTGCCCAGCGCGAGAATCAACGCAGCGTAAATTACGAAACCAAACAGGAAATAGACCGAGAACATCGGGATCAGGTTTGAAGATTTCAACACCGTGAGTACCTGGCCGGTGACCTCGGTCGAGTTTCCTGTCTTCCAAGTCAGTATGCTGACCAACGCAAGTATCCAGGAGAAAACCATCGTGAGGCCGACAGCTCCGATGCCGACTAGTTTTCCCATCATCAATTCGCTAGGCGTGACGGACGACAGTAGCACCTCGATGATGCGATTAGATTTTTCCTCAATGATGTTGGTGAGCAGCATTTGAATGATGGCGAAGATTGAAACCCAAAGCAGATAGACGAATGCGCTCGGCATCCACTGTCGAAGAACGTCGGCGCGATTGACCGTCTCCTGACCCGCCTCTTTTTTGGGATTGAGGCTGGCGATCGGAGCGTACGTCTGTTCCACCTCGCGGATCGCGGTGGCATCCAGCCCGCGAATCAAATATTCACGGCGTCGAATCTCATTGCCCACAGCTTGCTCGACTTCATCCCGCAGTTTTGTGTCAGCCAGATTGCCAGACCAATACTCGATGCCTGTCGGCGCGCGTGTAGTTTTTTGATTAGGTCGGATGATCTGTTTTTCGATGTCAGCCGGGATCAAGATGGCGGCGCTCAACGAAACCCATTGCCCGTTCACTTCGATCTTTTTCTCGCCGCGCAGATAGTGTCGCAATCCTTCGACGACGGTCGGGAGGCTGGTGTCTTTGCCTAGGCCGGCAGGTAACGCGGCGGCTTGAAAATCCCGGCGCGGAGACTTGAAGGGTGGTGCGCCGGGTTTCAAACGCGGCTGTAGTTTTTCCAGATAAGTCGTCTCGCCTCCCTGACTGATGAACTGCTCGAGTGATGGCGATTGTGTGGCATTCGTGCCCGTCGCATGTTTCCGTGCGTAATCATTGAGTCCGGCAAGCACCTGCTTTCGATGTTCACGATCCAGCCGGGACTCGATGACTGGCGAGAGGATGTCCGATTGGTCCACCAAAACGTAGTAACGAACCGGCGTGCCTTTCTTCTGCAACCATACCGGCACTTGAATGCTGAGAAATATGATGACCGGCACGAGCAACAAGCCGAGCCAGAAACCTTTGGTGCGCGCGTTCTCGGCGTATTCGCGCCAGGCGATGAGAAAGATATATTTCATCGGAATGCTGCCTCCTTCGCGTCTGTCCCGACCAATCGCATGAAGACTTCATGCAGCGTCGGATCGGATTGGTTAAAACTGTGCAAGCGGATGCCGCGTGCGAAACAGGTTTGCAGAATGGCCTGCGGATCGGCGTCCTCGCGCATTTCCAACTCCCAAAGCGCGTCGCTCTTTGTAACAGAAACCACATCACCCAATTCGCGCAGCGGCGCAATGTCGTCTTCCGTCTCGATACGCACACGTCGGGGAATGATTCGTTTTGCCTCGGCCAGCGTGCCATCGAAAATTTTGCGGCCCTTGGCCATCAGCAGAATGCGGTCGCACAAACGCTCGGCGTGTTGCATGACGTGCGTTGAGAACAACACGGTGCGCCCGCGCTTTGCCATGTCGCGGATGATGTCTTCCATCACCTGCTGATTGACCGGGTCCAAACCGGAGAATGGTTCATCCAGAATCACAAACTCCGGGTCATGCGCGATGGACGCGAGCATCTGCACCTTTTGCCCCATCCCTTTCGAGAGCGCGTCAGTGGGTTTTGTTGCAAAATCTTTCAGACCGTATCGCTCCAGCAACTCGAACGCTCGTTGCTTCGCGGCTTTTCGGCTCAAACCTTTCAACGTGGCGAAGTAAGCGATCACCGCCCAGCACTTCATCTTTTTGTAAAGCCCCTTCTCCTCCGGCAGATAGCCGATGCGCTGCCGGACTTCGAGCGCAGAGGAATGACCGAGGACGCTGATGCTCCCGCTGGTCGGCTTGATGATTTCCAAAATCATCCGGATAGTCGTGGTCTTGCCCGCGCCATTTGGTCCGAGAAAACCGTAGATCGAACCCGCAGGCAGACTGAAGCTCACGTCATCCACCGCGCGAAAGTCACCAAACAGTTTGGTGACACCGCGCACTTCGAGCGGTGCAATGGGCGCGATGGAGTTGTCGTTCATCGTTAGGTAGTGACAGGCCGGAGGTAATTCATCGTCCGGATTTAGTCTGAAGTTTCGTTCCCGGTGGCAACGGATTACCCGCCAGAAATTCCTGCGCGCTCATGCGGCGTCCTCCTTCTCGCTGCAAGATCGTCACGCGCAACGCACCCTCGCCGCAACCTATCACGATGCCGGACTTGTCCGCGCTCAACACTTCTCCTGCGTTGCCGTTAATCGAAACAACTTCTGCTCCCTGGATTTTCAACAGCACAGGCTTTGGTTGCGCAGAAAGATAGGTGAACGCACCCGGCCACGGCGTGAACGCCCGGATGCGGTTCCAGATCGCACGGGCGGATTGATTCCAAACAATGTTGCCGTCTTCTTTGCGGATCTTTGCTACGTGTGTCGCGAGCGCGTTGTCCTGTTTGAATCCGTGAAGTTTGCCATCAACCAAGCCGTGGATTGTTTCCACAAGCAACGCCGCCCCCAACTCTGCCAGTCGATCATGCAACGTCGCAGCGTTATCCTCATCGCGAATGGAAGTCGTCGTTTGCGTGAGGATGTCGCCCGTATCAAGCCCCACATCCATCAACATGATTGTGACGCCAGTCTCCGCATCGCCGTTGAGGATGGCGGATTGGATTGGCGATGCGCCGCGATATTTTGGCAATAACGACGTGTGAACATTCAAGCAACCGAGGCGTGGCAAATCCAAAATAGCTTTCGGCAAAATCTGACCGAACGCGGCCACGGCAACAAGTTCCGGCTGCAACGTGCGGAGTTCGGCGATGAATTTTTCATCGCGTGCTTTCTCCGGCTGCAAGACAAGCAAGCCCGCGTCGAGCGCAACTTGTTTCACAGGCGATGGCTGGAGTTTGAGATCACGTCCTTTTGGACGATCAGGCTGTGTGACAACGGCGACAATCTGAACTGCTGGTTCGCGCAGGAGCGTACGCAAACTAGCAGCGGCAAGTTCCGGTGTGCCCATGAAGATGATCCGCAATGCAGCCATGTGTTAAGCGAACGGGAAAACAAGGCGACACTAAAGAAGAAAATGTTCTGTCAGGATTGAAACATTGGTTCAGCGTCACCGCATCAGTCGCGCGATTTCTTCCAGAAGTTTTTCCACCGGCACAGGTTTGCGGAGCACGGGTGCTTCCACCGTTTTGATGAAGGTTTGAAATCGTTCGTCGTCCGCCGCACCCGTCACGAAGATGAAGCGTTGCGCCAACGCAGGCTGCGCCCGCTCGACCGTCGCGTAGAAAAGATCCCCATCCAGTTCGGGCATTTGGAGGTCGCAGATGATCACGTCTGTGTGGTGGCTGAGAACGTGTTTCAGCGCGGGCACGGGATGATTGAAAACAGCGGACTCGTACCCATGCAGCTTGAGAATTTCCTGAAAAAACCACGATAGCTCCGCATTGTCGTCCACGATGACGACGTGTCGCTTGCGAAGTGTGGGATTGTCGGTGTCCATACGCAGCAGGCTTGTGGTCAAACCCTACAACGCGCATCCCTCACCTAGCAAGCCTGCGCAACAAAACCGGAGGTGACTGAAACTGCCGCTCAGTTTTTGGAGTGCGGAGACTTGTCGCCGCTTTCATGGCCTGAGCGACTTGTCGCTCAGGCAGAGCCGCGTACAGCGGTT
>JAYUAV010000373.1:0-11828 GCA_043741175.1 Verrucomicrobiota bacterium | reverse complement strand
CCGAACTGCAATCCGGGTACAGTGGCTTTTAATACGACATTTGCGAACAGCACGGCAGGCGGACCCAATCTCTGCGGAGCCAACAATAAGGACGTTTGGTTCAGGTGGGTTGCTCCCTGCAACGGCCAGGTAGATTTGGACACCTTCGGAAGTTGTTATGATACCGTGCTTGCAGTTTACAGAGGTAGCTGCGGCTCGCTCTTGACGGTGCCCGGCGCCGTGCCGGTTACCTCTTGCAATGACGATGCTAACGCAGGGCGACCAAATGGCAGCTTCCAGTCCTACGTGACATTTCCGGCCATCGCTGGCACTACATATTTCTTCCAAGTCGGCGGTAAAATTTCGTCTCTTCAGGATAAAGGTGAAGGCCGGTTGACCATCTTTGGCCCAACACTGGCAGTCGGCACATTGGCAACGGGGCCATTCGGTCCTTGGCATGTGTATCGTTTGAACGGCACTGGCACTGGCCTTTCTTGGCCTTGGTCTGTGACGATTCCGTGTGGCATGAATGTCCAAGGCTTGGCTGCTGGCAGTTCGGGTACCGCGTTGAATCTTGCTCAGAACTTTGCGACCAGCTTGAACTCGCCCTCCATCGCTGCCATAGCTATGCCATATACCGGAAATCCTCCTACCACCGCCCTACTTTGGGTGCGTGCCAAGACTGGCGGATGTGGTGGCGACTATACGCTGCGGGTTGGACCCAACGGCACGCCCTACGATCAACTTTGCCAGGTTCCGAACGTACTTTGGGGTGGGTCTCTATCCACCTTGGCATCCGTCGGTCAATGCCAGTTCAATCCGATCATGGAGGAAGAATCTGTTTCCATGCACGATGCGAACCGCAACGGTATTCCTGACGCACTTGACATCGCACAAGGCACGAGCTTTGACGTCAATACCAACGGGATGCCTGATGAGATTGAAACGGGCTGCACCAATGGCAGCGTGTATTCCATGTCACTGCCCGCTGGTTTGAGCTATCTCGCCAACCAACTGGATAACGCTGGCGGCAACACGGTGAGCAATCTTCTATCTGGTGTGCCGCTCGGCTCAACGGTCTATTCGTGGAATGGTTCAGGTTTCGACTTGAACATTTCGGACGAATTCGGTGGCGGCTGGGTCTTTCCGACAATGCCCCTCAATCCCGGCCAACCCTTCCTTCTTAATCTGCCGCAAGCCACGACGCTCACATTTGCTGGCTGCCCGCACGCGCAGGAGTTTCATGTGGCAGTGACCAACGGCTGCCAGTATGTCGCTTCCACTCAAAATGCCCCAGCCACGTATGAAGACATCTTCGGGCAGTCGCCAACCAACTGTCTGACCATGCAACTCTTTGAGGGCACGAACGTGGTGACCTATACCTATGCAAATGGCGGCTGGTCACCTAACGCTCCAGTCGTGGGTATCGGCCAGTGTGCACTCGTGTGTTCCATCACCTGCCCACCAGCCCCTAAGTTGCACTCCACAGTGGAAGGAAAAAATATGATCCTTTCTTGGAATGCTCCAGCATTCCACGTCCAAGCCTCTCCAACACTTGGATCGGCAGCGACGTGGACTAACCTTCCGTATCCGTCGCCAATGATCGCCCCCACCACCGGCGCAAGCGGATTCTTCCGGCTGGCTAATCCATAAGGAACAGTTGTTGTTACTAATAAATCAAGAAAGGCCGGAGCGATCCGGCCTTTCCTTTTTTGTTCGTGAAGAAGGTGTGTCAGTCCGTTGGGTGGACGCTCAACGCGTTCAGTTGGATGACGTGCCGACTCGTTATTCCGATAAACCGCGAGCGAACTTCGTCTCCTACAAACCGGAACGAAAAACTATTTCAACTTTCCGCGACACCTTCGGGAAGTTTTCGCCAAGTAACCAGTGTAAGAAACTCTGACCCGGCAGATTTCCGTTCTTGTGAGCGGAAGCGGGCAAGGCTGAAAAATCCGTGTGTCCAGCCCAGCCCGTTGCCGGATCGGAGGAAAAATGAAAACCAGAGAAGATTCAAAATGAAAACATTCCGCCAACACCTCGCTCAATCTCCACAGCCCGATTCCCATCAATGGTCAACTCATCTCCCTGCCTTCGCACGCCGGTTGGTGTTGGCCAGCGCAATCCAGCCTACGAGCCGAGCGTGAACGCCTATCCAGGTAGCGGTTGTACCACACCTTCGCCTTGGAGCATCACCATCACGGACAGTGCCAGCATGTCTTTGGTCGTTGGCGGATTGCATGTGGATGCTTTGTTGCATGTTTTGCGCACCGGAAGCGGGTGCCGCTCCTTCATTCAATCTGACCACGTTGGCGGCGGGCAACGGCTCAGTGAAGATTATTGACCCGTGCGGAAAACTCCTACACCTTCGGCTTGAACATCGTTGGCTGCATTAGCGGGGTCGCCCTGGTGCCGCAGATCGGCTATATCGTGCAGATCGCACCGAATCAAATTTCCTGAGCGACGCGGTGACGGCATTCAAGCGAATGCCGCCACTCGGCCGAGTTAAAGTCGCTTACAAACTGTTCAACACATCCACCATCTGCCGCAGACGTCCGTAATCGCGACGGTTGAAGCCGAACGCGATGCGTTGCAGATCGAGATGATCGTTGTCCTCTTGCTCTTCAGGTGTGGGCTCGATGCGTTTGATGGGGGAGCCGATGACAATGTCAGCGAAGTCTTCGTTGATCGCTTCGAGCGCAGTTTCCGTCGGCGCGTGATTGAGGCGGATGATAAACAGATCTTTCACGAAGCGCGTGGAGTGGAAGTTGCGATAGAACCGCGTGACGATCTTCACGGCTTCATCCGCGCTGTCGGTGATGCGGTAGAGATTCAAATCATCCGGCGAGATGAGTTGATCGCGCAAGAGATGTTCGCGGATGTTTTTGTCCCACGTCTTCCAATAAGTGCCGCCGGGCTTGTCCACGAGCACTAGCGGCATGAGTTGGCTCTTGCCGGTCTGCATGAGCGTGATGGCTTCATAACCTTCATCCATTGTCCCGAATCCGCCGGGGAAAAGCACGATCGCATCCGAGTGACGGATGAAGATCAGTTTGCGCGTGAAAAAGTATTTGAACGTGACGAGCTTCTTGTCTTCGCGGATGACGGGGTTGGCGCTTTGTTCCCACGGGAGGCGGATGTTGACGCCGAAACTATTTTCCGGGCCTGCGCCTTCGTGACCGGCTTGCATGATGCCGGGGCCTGCGCCGGTGATGACCATGAATCCGGCCTTCACGATCTTCTGACCGAAGTCCACGGCCTGTTGATATTCCTGCTTGGTCGGGCCCGTGCGTGCTGAACCGAAGATCGTGACTTTGCGATGTTGCGCGTAAGGCGCGAAGAGCCGGTAGGCGTAGCGCAATTCCCGCACGGCGGTCTGGATGACGCGCACGTCGCCTGTGTCTTCAACGTCAGTCAGGATTTTTAGCGCGTTCTCGATGATGTCCGCGACCGAGTCTTCATTGTAACCGCCGCCTTTGAATTTGATGAGGTCGAGGACGCGACGATGCAATTCCGGATCCACCGGAGTTCTTTCATTCTTATTGTTCATGCGCGCGAGAATAGCGAGCGGGCGGAGGTTTGCAACTGTGTGTATGAAGGTGACTGCACAATCCAAATGTAGAGCATGACGTAAGGAGTGCTTTGTGAAAACGCATCGTCACCTCGTCGCCTACAAATCCAAACTTTACAAACAGTCCGTCGCCGTGCCACGCTATCCGGGCTATGATGAAGAAAACTTTGATGATTTTGCCTCTGCTCCTGCTGCTCGCAGGTTGCTCAAGCCTCTCCACGAATCTCTCCGCGCAACGCCAGTTGCGTAACGCTGAAAACCTCTATCCAGTCGAAGTCTCGTTCGACTCACGCCAACAATCGCTGCGCTGGGATTCCATCCAGGTCTCCGTGATGGTTGGCAAGGAGTCCTACCCGATGCGTCGCACGCACCTGATGAACAATCGTTGGGAATGCCTCGTGCCGGTACCCGCTGGCGAGAAATCCGCAAGCTACTTCTACAAGTTCAACTATAGCTACACGGACTTTGGCAAGCTCGGCAAAGGGAGCGCAGCCTCCCGCACTTACAAATTGCAGATCATTGACTGACGTTGCGGAGTTCTATAGGAATTCCAAAACAGAAGAACAGGAGAGAGCGGAAACAACGGAGGCTGAAGCGAATCAGCAATTCATGCCGGGACAATTTGTTTCGTTCCCGCGCTATCCAACCGCTACTGACTTTACCTCTCCACAAAAAACAGCGGAGAGACTTTTGCGCTATCGGCGAGTTTAGTTTGGATGTTTCACCGACCAAACATCCCCGGCATCCCGCCGCCCAACCCACCCATGCCGCCCATCTTCGCCATCATCTTTTGCATCTTGCCCATCTTTTTCATCATCTGCTGCATCTGGGCGAACTTGTTCAGCATCGTGTTCAACTCCGTCACGCTCGTGCCGCTGCCTTTGGCGATGCGGATGCGGCGTTTCGCGTTGAGGATCTGCGGTGTCGCTCGTTCCTTCGGCGTCATGCCGCAGATCATCGCTTCCATGCGGACGAATTCCCTTTCCTGCTTTGACATGTCCTGACCTTTCAACGCCGCCGCGCCGCCGGGCAACATCTTCATCAAATCTTCAAGCGGGCCGAGCTTCTTCATCTGACGCAACTGTTCGAGAAAATCTTCCAGCGAGAACTCGCCTTTACGCATCTTCTCTTCCATGCGCCGCGCGTCATCTTCGCTCACGGCTTCGGCGGCTTTTTCGACGAGACTCACCACGTCGCCCATGCCGAGAATGCGCGACGCCATCCGCTCTGGATGAAACGGCTCGAAGTCTTCAAGCTTTTCGCCGACGCCCATGAACTTGATCGGCTTGCCTGTAACCGACTTCATGCTCAAGGCCGCGCCGCCGCGCGCGTCGCCATCGAGCTTGGTGAGAATTGAACCCGTGATGTTCAGCGCCTGATCAAAATGCGTGGCCACGTTCACGGCTTCCTGACCCGTGGCGGCGTCCAGCACGAGAAGAATTTCTTGCGGCTTCACGAGGTCGCGCAGGCGCACGAGTTCCTGCACGAGCGGCTCGTCAATTTGCAACCGCCCCGCCGTATCGAAGATGATCGTGTTACGGTTATTCGCCTCGGCGAACGCCAACGCCTCGCGCGCGATTTTCAACACATCGGTTTCGCCACGCTTTACGAACACGGGGATGTCGAGTTGCCTGCCGAGTGTTTCGAGTTGATCCATCGCCGCCGGGCGATACACATCTACTGCGACGAGCAACGGCTGGCGACCCTGCTTCTGAATGAGCCGCGCAAGTTTGCCAGAGGAAGTGGTTTTGCCCGCGCCGTGCAAACCAACCATCATGATGCAACTCGGTTTGCCGGTGAAATCCAGTCCCGCATTCTGCGAGCCGAGCAATTCGGTGAGTTCGTCTGAAATAATTTTGACGATCTGCTGACCGGGCTGAACGCTCTGGATGACTTCCGCGCCCATGGACTTGGCCTGGACGCGCTCGATGAAATCACGCGCCACCTTGAAGTTCACATCAGCTTCGAGCAAAGCCATCCGCACGTCGCGCAACGCATCGGAGACGTTACTCTCGGAGATTTTTCCGAGGCCGCGCAAGTTGCGGAAAGTATTCTGGAGTTTGTTGCTGAGTGAATCGAACATGGTGTCAGCGTAAATATTCCCGTCACGATAGGCAAGGTGAGCGTGGGCGCGGCTCAGGGCTGACGCATACGACAGATTTCGTGATTTTTGTATGTACTTTGTATTTACAATGCGAGCATGAGAGGGGATGCAAACGCATCCAAACCTAACGAACGACACGAAAACACAACGGGTCAGTCTCATCACCATCTTGGAGGAAGTGCCTGATCCACGTGTCACCGCCACTGTGGATCACGATTTACCGGACATCCTCCTGGACGTGGTCTTTGGTGAGGACGCAGCCCCGCCCGCAGCGGCTACACCGCCGAGAATCTAGCCGCCACCCTGCGACTCGCCGTGAACCTCCTGCGCCGCCATTGACCCTGATTACCTCAAACTCATCCTCAAATCCTGATATGCGTCAGCCCTGACGTTTGGCTTGAGGTGGGGATCATCCCCCTCCTAAGCTGCGGGTGATTCTATCAATCAACCATGAAAACAAATTCACTTCTCTTTTGCGCAATCTTCGCATCGCTAGCAATCACCCTGTCTGCGCGCGAAATTCCGCAGGTGTCTCCGGCCAAGGCTGGCTTGTCTGAAACCAAACTCGCCGAGGTGGACAAGTTCATGGAGCGTCAGGTTGCCGACCAAAAAATCGCTGGCGGCATCGTAATGATTTCGCATCAAGGTAAGATCGGGTTCTTCCACTCTTACGGCTTGATGGATCGCGAGGCGAACAATCCGATGTTGCCCGATACCATTTTCCGCATCTACTCGATGAGCAAGGCGATCACCACGGCAGCAGCGTTGACTCTGTGTGACGAGGGCAAGATCGGATTGGACGATCCGGTGTCCAAATACATTCCGAGCTTCGCCAACCTCAAAGTGGCGACGACCAACGGACTCCGCGCGCCGACACGTCCGATGACGGTCAAAGATTTGATGCTCCACACATCAGGGATCACCTATCGCTCCGGTGCGACAGCCGTCACGGAGGCTTACGACCGTCTCAAACCGATGGAGTCAGCCAACCTTGCGGAGATGGTGGAAAAGTTTTCCAAAATCCCGCTCGCGTTCGATCCCGGAACGGATTGGGTGTATGGCGCAGGCATTGACGTGTTAGGACGCGTCATCGAAGTGGCGAGCGACGAAAGCCTCGATGTGTTTCTCGACAAAACGATCTTCAAACCGCTCGACATGACGGACACCGCGTTCAGTGTTCCGTCGGAAAAGCTGGCGCGGTTCGCAGCCAATTATCGTCGCTCCACCAATGGCCTCGTCGTAATGGATGCCCCTGCTGATTCGAGATACGCGAAGCCAACCACCCTCTTCTCCGGCGGCGGCGGCTTGGTCGGTACGGCGCGCGATTACATGCGTTTCCTCTTGATGATCGAACAGGGAGGTAAGCTCGACGGAAAACGCGTCTTGAAAACGAAGACGGTCAAGCTCATGACGAGCGACCAACTTCCCAAAGCGGCGTTCCCGATTTATTTCGGCAACGAGAAACGTCCGGGCACTGGCTTCGGCCTCGGTTTCTCTGTGCGCACGAAGATCACGAGTTGGGATCCGGCTGGTCACGTCGGTGAGTACGGCTGGGGCGGCGCGGCCTCCACGCATTACTGGGCCAGCCCCAAGGACAAACTGATCGTGATAACGTTGGAGCAGATCATGCCTTACCAGTGGGACACCGAGTTCGGCGTAAAGAAAACCATCTACGACGCCGTGCAGAAATAGATCGGCGAGCCGCTCAAGGCCGCTGGAGTCGGAAGAACTTTGTGCTCGTGTCAGGAGATTGTGTCACCACGATCTGTCCGCCGTTGGTGTTCACGGGTGCGGCAGTCATCGTCCAACTTCCCGCCGCAGCAAGATTGGTCGTGGAAAACAGGTTGAAGCTGTATCCGTTGGTGACCGGCCAGTTCAGCACGACATCGCTGCCTGACCGCGTGATTGAAAGCGACGGCGTCGGCAGTAGATAACCGCTCCCGATCAATTCCATGTCGAAGCCAAGCGTGGAGTTGGTGACGGAACTCTGGTGGATTTCCACGGCAACAAGATTTGTTCCCGTCGGCAAACCCGTCACGGCAATGTTCGTCGGATAAAAAATATGCGCCGTGTATCCCGTCATCGCGGCGAGCGCGAGATTGTTATAAGCGACCGGGCCGCTCGGCAGATTGGTGCGGAACATTTCCTGACCGTTGAGCCTCACCACGGCGCCGTCGGCGCGTGCGAGTCGGAAGTTCAGATTGGTGATCACCACATTCCACGGCACCACGAACTGACGGCGGAAATACGTGGTCACGAATTTATTGTTCGGGTCAGGCCCGAAGCTCACTGCTGTGGCTGTGGCAAGATCGCCGTAGCCGAGACGCGCGATGCCATTGCTCCAACTGCTATCGTCAAAGTTGGTTTGCGACCAGTTCGTTCCCAAATCCAACCCCGTGGCTGAATACTTCCAGTTCGCGCCACCGTTGATGAGAACGGAATGAATCTGATTCGTTCGCAACGTGATGGTTTGCATCCGGGCCGTCCACTCATTCCCAATCGCTTTCAATCCCGGCGGATTTGGATGCAGATGGTCAGCGAGAAACATCGTGCCGTAATCCACCGCTGAAAACATGTCCGCGAGAAAAACATTTTTACCCTGAGCGCGTTTCTGATTAACCAATGCCTGCAAAGCCGCGTTGTAGATCGGGACGTTCATCTCATAAGCCGAGTAACCCAGGCCGGCGTTCTGCAACGTGGTGATCTTAGTGAGGATCACGTTGGCATTGGTGGCGCGTGAGAAAATCAAGCTCAACAGATTCACCATGCTGTTGGTCGCCACGTAGTAGGGATTGCGCCCGCGCCCGATGTCGTTCGCGCCGATCAACACCAGCACCACATCTGGAAACGTATTTGTCAACGCGTCGCGCGTAATGAGATAAAGATAAACATCCGTCCCGATGTAGCCATGCACCGGACTGGTCATGACTCCAGGCGCGCCTGCCACCGCGCCGCAATAACCTTCGTGATTTCGCTTTGTGAACGTCGCCGGAGTTGCGCTTGAAAGTTGACGTCCAATGAACGTGAAAGGAAAACCGTCAGTTTCCAACTGCGGTTGCAGAAACAACCGCCACGCGCCGTTGGTGACGCAATCATCCGTGATCGAATCGCCGATGGCCATGATCTTGATCGGAGTGGCGGCGGTGAAATTGGTGAGGATCAATTCTGCGCGGGCAGAGACAAGCGTTCCCAGAATCAACAGGCAGAACAGAACCCGCTGGATAAAACACAAGATCATGATGGCGAGCGTCGGTGAAAATGGACGAGGGCGCAAACGGAAAGCACTTACACGTTGAGGGCTTGAACTATTTTGAATCCGAATATCGAGATGCGTAGATGGCTGTAATAATCTTTCGACACGAATGCTGGCGGCGCAGAGAGCAACTCAGTGCGAAGTGACATTGCACGGAAGCGGGTGGTGACTGGTTTATCGGGATCCAATCGAAACGGTAAACTGCGCTCATCACGGCTTGATCGTCAGCACTTGTTGTTCACCTTGATTCGTCAGCCAGACGGTTCCTGATTCCATGTCTATTCTCAGAACCGTAACGCCATCCCGCGACTGACCTTCACCCAGAACACAGAAAACTTCAGTCGCCACGGGCTTCGTCTTTATTTGAATGGTCAGCAGTGCTTGTGAACCGAGTAAGGTCGCCAATCCGCCCAAACTCACTTGCGGAAGTTCAGGCAGAACCATCTCGCGATTCGCTGCTGGCTTGGGCAGGTTCAATCGAAACACATTCATCCGAGCGATTGTAGAAAAATTCTCAACCTCACCTACTGCCATCGCACATGGAGACGGCAACAGCAACAACACACCCACCACTCCTACACTCTTGAACAGTTTCATAGCACTAGGTCAAACACCGGTGGTGAGCATTGGTTTCCATCGAACTGCTGTTCCCGTTCGGCGTTCAGCATTGACGCGGTCTGGTTGGTGAAACACTTCTTTATCACCGCTCAAATGAAGAGAGTCGGCGGGTCAATTGAATGTCGTTCACAGCCCAGTAGGATGATCCAGGAAAGTCCACGGCACGCGAAACTTATTGGAGAGATATGCCGACAGTGCTTTTACTCCAAAGGTCTCAGTGGCGTAATGGCCGCCGTAAAAAACATTCATCTCCAACTCCTCCGCCAGTGCATAAGTCCAATGCGGGCCTTCGCCAGTGATAAAAGTATCCACGCCTTCAACACCAGCAGTTTTCAAATCACCACCCGCGCCGCCAGTCACAACACCAATGCGCCGACACGTAGCCGCTCCACCAGGAATCACAAGTGGCTTTACGCCCGTAGCGCGAGCGAGGCGAACCGCGAGTTCGTCACGAGAAATATTTGTCGTGGCTTGCAAACCAATCGTCTGTCCGTGACTCGCGAAGAACGGCTGAAGCTTCTTGAGTCCGAGTGCCGCACACAATTGGGCGTTATTCCCAAACTTCGGATGCGCGTCCAACGGAAGATGCGAACTGTAAATCGCGATGTCGTCCTCGATCAATAACCGGATGAGTTCATGTTTCTTTCCCGTCCACGGATGCGACGGCGACCAAAACAATCCATGATGAACAATCATCAAGTCAGCCTTGGCTTTGATCGCGAGCCTTACCGTGGCGAGACTCGCATCCACCGCCGCCGCGATGCGTGTGACCTGGCCGGAGTTCTCCACCTGCAATCCATTAACCGCGCCATCGTAATCACCGATGCCTGCGGTGTTGAGAATTTTGTCGGCGTGAGTAACAAGAGCAGCAAGCGATGTCTTAGGCATAAGTGTTAGGGAAACGGTCTTCAGTCCAGACTTCCACACATGACCACTCTACTAAATCGTTTCCGCCTGAGAAAAGCTGAAAGTGGTGTGCAATTAGGCATGATAAGATTGCTTGCAGGGTGCTTGTCCTTCGTCAGAACCATCGTTCTGGCGATCAGCTTGACGCTGCCGGAGCTACGGAAGGCGCGGGGCATTACTGGTTACCCGTCGTGACCAACCCAGCCGCCGATGCGTCATTCCAATTCGGCGGCCTTCCGACCGGGGATTACACCCGGTGCTTCTTCCGAGTGCAGTTCCAAGATTGAACAGCATCCTTTCCTGCCATTACGCGCCGAAGTCACTTCCCTCTTGCCAGCCGTCACTTTGCATCGCAAAGTCGAAGCATGAAACCGGATCAAGCCGCTGAACAACTCCAAACCATCCGCACCTTGATGGAACGCTCCGCGCTCTACCGCCGCGCGCGCGCTCCGCTGATGACATTCGCGGGCGGGTTGGGAATCCTTGCTGCATTTTTCGGCTATCTGCTGCGCGTGGAAGCCGCCACGACATTCATCGTTTATTGGTATGCCGTGGCGGTGATCGGTCTAACTGGCTCACTGCTCATGGTTCGTCGCCAAGCCATCAAAACGAGCGAGCTATTCTGGTCGCCGCCGACACGGCGCGTGGTGGCGGCGATGTTGCCGACGTTGACAGTTGGATTTGTCATCGGCGTTTGGGTTCACTTTGCCATTTCGTCGTCCTCGCCCGGCGAGTCGTCGGGCGGCGAGTATCAAGATGGCGGAAATCTCGGCTGGCTCGGTGCAGCATGGGCCATTCTTTACGGATGCGGATTGCACGCGGCTGGATTCTTCACCTCGCGCGGGTTGCGTCACTTCGGATGGCTGTTCATCACGGCAGGTAATGCGATTCTTGCCTGGATGATTTTGATTGAGCACGGTCGGATTCCATCACATGCCTGGTGGCACAGTCACGTTTTGATGGGCGCATTGTTTGGCGGATTGCAACTCGCGTACGGCATCTATCTCTACGCGACCGGCGAGGAACAGAACGAATTGTGAACCCTGAACCTTTCCTCCAGCTTGATCGGGTGATCCACGAGAAAGGGCGGCTCGGCATCATGTCCATGCTTGCAGCGACGCCGGAGCTTTCGTTCTCCGAACTGCGCGACACTCTCGACATGACAGACGGAAACATCAACACGCACATCCGCACGTTGCAGGAGGCGGGCTACATCGCCGTAAGCAAGTCTTACGAAAATAATCGCCCGTTGACTACATGCTCGCTCACCGCCTCCGGACGCAAAGCCTTCATCGCGCACGTCAACCTGTTGGAACAAATCGTCCAGCAAGCCAGAGGAAAATAATTTTCCTTTGAACACCGAGCAGAGACTCGCGGTCTTTTACTTTGTAATGCAAAGT
>JAYUAV010000372.1:0-4235 GCA_043741175.1 Verrucomicrobiota bacterium | reverse complement strand
TGAACTTAATCGCGCCTTCGTGTTCATAGGCGAGGCCGCGTGACAACAAAGCTTCCACGCGCGCGAGATAGTTGGCTTTGCGTTGCGATTGAAAATACGGGCCGCGATCCCCCTTGCTCGCGCCAGTGGCATCGGGCGTGAGTGGGCCTTCATCCCAATCCAGACCGAGCCAGCGCAATCCTTGCAGAATGACGTCCACGGCTTCCTGTGAGTTGCGTGCCGCGTCGGTGTCCTCAATACGCAGGACGAACGTGCCGCCGGTGTGGCGCGCATAAAGCCAGTTGAACAAAGCGGTGCGCGCCCCGCCGATGTGAAGATACCCGGTGGGCGATGGTGCAAAACGAACGCGTGGTTTCATCTTAATTACAAATTAAAAACTACTCGTAGCGATTTCAGAATTAATTTCGGGACTCGATACCTCAACGCCCACAATTTTGAAACCGCGTCCAAGCAAACGATAGCGAGCCAGAAGAAGGCTTCCAAACAATTTAACCACGGATGGAAGGTCTATCCGTGGTTGAACTGTGGGGTTGAGGTTCAATTGTATCCATCGTTGTATTGCGCTTCGTCCCTCCGCCGCTAATCTTTCGCTCATGCGTTTCATTGGAACGATCATCGAAAAACTTCAGCGGCATCCCAAGCGGGTTGTCTTCCCCGAAGGCGCGGAGGCGCGCGTGCTTCAAGCCGCGCGTCAATTCCTCGCCTTACGTCTCGGCGCGCCCATCCTGCTTGGCGACCGCACCAAGATCAAAGAGATCGCCGCAGACCTGAACATCTCGCTCGAAGGCATCCGAGTGATCAATCCCGCCGAGAGCGAGGAGTTGGAAAATTTTGGTCGCCGCTTCTATTCGTTGCGCCGCGAGAAGGGCATCAAGGAAGTTGAAGCTCGTGATGCCATGCGTCAGCCGAATTATTTCGGCGCGATGATGGTCGCGATGCACCAGGCGGACGGACTCATCTCCGGCGTCAATCACATCACGGGCAGCGTGCTGCGTCCGCTGTTCCAGATCATCAAGGTCGCGCCCAAATCGTCCACAGCGTCGAGCTGCATGGTCATGGAAGTGGAAGACACACGCATCGGAGAGAAAGGCGTGTTGTTCATGGCGGATTGCGGTGTCGTGCCTGAACCCACTGTGGAGCAACTTGCGGAGATCGCCTTGTCCACAGCGCAACTCGCGCGGCATTTGATGGACGTGAAACCCCGCGTCGCGATGCTGTCGTATTCCACGAAAGGCAGTGCCACGCATCCGTCCATCGGAAAAGTTCAAGCCGCAACCGCGCTCGCTCGACAGAAAGCCGAACGCAAGATGTTCGAGGCGGATTTCGACGGTGAACTTCAAGTGGACGCCGCGCTCGTTCCCGACATCGCTGATAAAAAATGCACCGACAGCAAAGTCGCTGGCAAAGCGAACGTCCTCATCTTCCCCGACCTGAACTCCGGCAACATCGCCAGCAAACTCGTGCGACTCGTCGGCAAAGCGAACGCTTACGGCAACATCCTGCTCGGACTGGATCGTCCGGCGGCGGACGTTTCGCGCGGATCGAATGCTCACGACATTCTCGGCGTGGCCGCCATCGTCGGCGCACAAGCCATCGCCTACGAAGATTTATTTCCTGGCGCGGGCAAAAACCTCCCTGGCGACTAACGGGACAAGTGGACAGGTATCAAACTTGGCGAGTGTATCTGCATCTCCATCGGCACACTCAAGGTGCCCATCAAACCGGGTTAAGACCAGTGCGACGAACCAAATTAGATTTATCTGACGTGCGGTTATTGCAGCGGAGGCGACTTCGATGCCCGGCGCAAATTGGGGGACAACATTCGCAAATTGGCGTTGTTCACTTTGGTCTGGCTGTGAATCATTGACGTTCGCGATGAACGTCACCTTTCATGACCTTCCGTTTAACAGTTGGGTGATTGCCTTGTCTGGCAACCCCAACTGTTTTTTGTTTGAATGAAGGAGGGCAACTGTCACGCGAAGAAAATATTTATGAAGATCAATCTCAAGCCACTCGAAGTCTGGTTCGTCACCGGTAGCCAGCATCTTTACGGGCCGGAAACCCTAAAGGCGGTGGCAAAACATTCACAGGAGATCGCCAAGACGCTCAGTGCTGCGTCTGCGATTCCTGTGAAGGTTATCTTCAAGCCCGTGCTGGTTTCGCCGGATGCGATCACTGAGCTTTGCCAAGAAGCCAACAACGCCAAGAACTGCATCGGGTTGATCACATGGTGTCACACGTTTTCGCCGTCGAAGATGTGGATCAATGGCCTCAAGCAATTGCGGAAACCAATCTGCCATCTGCACACGCAATATAATCGCGACATCCCGTGGTCCACGATTGACATGGATTTCATGAACATGAACCAGGCCGCGCACGGGGATCGCGAGCATGGTTTCATCATGAGCCGTCTGCGCATCAACCGCAAAGTCGTCGTCGGTTTCTGGCAGGAAGAATCCACGCAGGAAAAGATCGGTGCATGGACTCGCGCTGCTGCCGCATGGCACGATTGGCAGGGCGGGAAGTTCGTTCGCTTCGGCGACAACATGCGCGAAGTCGCCGTGACGGATGGCGACAAAGTTGCCGCGCAACTCAAGTTCGGTTTCTCCGTCAACACACACGGCGTGGGTGATCTCGTGAAGGTCGTCAACGCGGCCACGGACAATGAGATTGACGCGTTGTGCAAAACTTACGAGGCGACTTACGAGATGTCCGCCGACTTACGCAAGGGCGGTAAGCGTCATAAATCCATTCGCGAAGCCGCGCGTATCGAACTCGGTATGCGTGCGTTTCTCAAAGACGGCGGCTTCAAAGGATTCACGACTACGTTTGAAGACTTGCATGGACTCGTTCAATTGCCCGGTCTCGCACCGCAGCGGTTGATGGCGGACAACTACGGTTTTGCTGGCGAAGGTGATTGGAAGACGGCGTGCCTCGTTCGCGCGATGAAAGTCATGGCGAGCGGTCTCGATGGTGGCACATCGTTCATGGAAGATTACACCTACCACATGCACCCGGACGGAATGTTGGTGCTTGGTTCGCACATGCTGGAAATCTGCCCGACCATCGCTGATGGCAAAGCGTCGTTGCAAGTTCATCCGCTCGGCATCGGTGGCAAAGCTGATCCTGCGCGTTTAGTTTTCAACACTCCGTCAGGTGCAGGCTTGAACGTGTCGCTGATGGATCTCGGCAATCGCTTCCGCATGTTGGTGAACGAAGTGGATGTCGTCGCGCCCGAAAATGCGATGCCGAAACTCCCCGTTGCGCAAGCGGTCTGGCAATGTCGTCCGAGTTTTGAAGACGCGTGCGCGTGCTGGATTCACGCAGGTGGCGCACACCACACTGGCTTCAGCCAAGCTGTGACAACGGAGATGATCGAAGACTTTGCAACGATTGCTGGGATCGAACTCGCGATCATTGATGCGAAGACGACCGTGCGTGACTTCCAACAGACATTGCGCAACAACGAGGTTTATTACGCATTGGCTAAGGGTTGGACGATCTAGGCGACATTTTCTGAATTGTCATGAGGCTGCGACCTGAGCGATGCTCTGGCGCAGCCTCAATTTTTATGCAGAGCAAAAACGATCAATGTTGGACGACACGAAGTCGCACTGTCGTCTTTCTCCTTGCCTCGTCTTCCATCGCGTGTCTGCTCGCGGATTTCTATCGGCTTTGTCCGATGCGTTTTTTTACACCTTACATTTTTGCGCCGACGTTCGTGGTATTGTGTGCGGTCGCGATTGCGGATCGTATCAGTTGTGCGGGTTACGTTTGGCGTGCTGTTTGGATCGGAATGCTGGGTGGATTGATTGCGGCGGTGGCTTACGACGTTTTTCGTCTGCCGTTTGTCTTTGCGAAAGAGTGGGGCATCGAATCCATTGTGCCGTCGATGAAACTGTTCAAAGTCTTCCCGCGTTTCGGCGCGATGATCCTGGGACAACCGCTTGAACAAACTACATACAATCTGACGGCTCAGGTGGTTGGTTGGCTCTACCATTTCGGTAACGGCGCGACGTTTGGGGTGATGTATCTCGCGCTGATCGGTGATGCGCAGCGACGTCACTGGGCGTGGGCGATACTGTTTGCAGTCGGGTTGGAGTTGGGGATGTTGTTCACGCCTTACACGCAAGTGTTCAACATCAAGTTGGATGCGCGATTTGTTTTTGTGACGGTTTCCGCACATGCAATTTTTGGAGCTGGCTTGGGATTGATGACGCGGGTTCTCAGTCGAT
>JAYUAV010000371.1:0-1815 GCA_043741175.1 Verrucomicrobiota bacterium | reverse complement strand
CAAGGACTTCGGCCTGACCTATCGCGACAAGGACAACTCGAACAAGACGCCGTTGTGCATCCATCGCGCGCCGCTCGGCACGCATGAGCGGTTCATCGGTGGCAATCAGTCACCCGCCTCCTCACGTCGGCGGCTACACACGGGCAACTTACAGATATGGCTCGCGCCAGCACCGATAGGCTACTGCGGACGAAACCGCAGGTTCAACTCATGTCTTTTGTTCTCATATCGAACACTCATTGCAATCTCACTTTCTCCCAGACTTCCGCGCCAACCAACTGTGACACCGCTATTGGCTTCCCGCTTAACTCAGATCAACAGATCGCGACTCTCTAGTCGCACCTTGTTTTGAAACGCATTTTTCTTGTCGCAAGCGTTTCTGTCCTTACAGTTTCAATCCACATGCCGTCCAAGACTAAAAAACGCGTCGCAGCCAAAGTGACTTCAAAAGCAAAGGTCGCCGCAAAGCCTGCTGCGATGCCAGCAGCAAAATCTTTACAGACCGACTTTCTCAAACGGAAGCCGTCCGAGTCGGAGACCGCTTTCATTCGCAGAACGAACAAGGATTACGACACTGCCATCATGCGCAAGACGGCGGGCGGCGCGGACCCGGAGTTGTTCAAACGGCATCTGGCCGAGGCGTCGAAGATTGTCATTGATACAGGATTTTACAAGAAGGCGCAGAATCCGGCGCATGAGCAGGAGACGGGGCGCGGTTCTTACGACGGCGATACGGCCATCAAACTTTATCTACGCGAAGTGGGTTCGGTGAAGTTGTTGACGCCTGCGGAAGAGATCGCGTTGGCCGCGCGCATCAAGAAGGGCGACAAGAAAGCGCGCGAACACATGATCAAGGCGAACCTGCGTCTCGTCGTGAAGATCGCGCGGGATTATGAAGGCATCGGCCTGCCGCTGCTCGATCTCATCAGCGAGGGCAACATCGGTTTGATGAAAGCGGTCGAGCGGTTTGATCCAGCCAAGGGCGGCAAACTTTCGACTTACGGTTCATGGTGGATCAAGCAATCCATCAAGCGCGCTCTCGCCAATCAATCCAAGACCATCCGGCTGCCAGTGCATCTCGTTGACAAGATTTCCAAGATGCGTCGCACGGCGTTGAAGTTGCAGGAAGAATTTGGTCGCGAACCTACGGATGAAGAGTTGGCGGAAGAACTTCAGACCACGTCCGCTCGTGTCGCACAGATGCGGATGGCTTCCGTGCGCCCGACTTCGCTGGATGCGCCCATCGGCGATGATGATTCCAATACTTACTCGGAGATCGTTCAGGATGAGAACGCCGTTGATCCTTACGAGAACCTTGAGGACAAAACCGTCAACGGCATGTTGGAAGACATGGTGACGAAACTCGATCCTCGTGAGGCGACCATTCTGCGATTCCGCTTCGGACTCGATGGCGGCAACGAGAAGACGCTGGAAGAAGTGGGCGAGAAATTCGGCGTCACTCGCGAACGCGTGCGGCAAATTCAGAACATCGCGCTGCGCAAGATGCGGAAGATGATCGAAAAGTTTGAGCGCACGCAGCGTTAAGTTTTTTCCAACGGGCAAATCATCATGAGTTCAACGCGCACCACTGTCGCCGACATCGAGCGTGTCATCCGCAACGTGCCGGATTTTCCCAAGCCGGGCATCCAGTTCAAAGACATCACGCCGCTTCTGGCGGATGCGAGGTTGTTCGCCGGGGCGATTGATCTGCTTACGGAACGATTCAAGCCCGGCAGCGTGGATGCCGTGGTGGGGATTGACGCGCGCGGGTTTATATTCGCCGCTGCGGCTGCCGTAAAACTTCAGGCGGGATTT
>JAYUAV010000370.1:0-4076 GCA_043741175.1 Verrucomicrobiota bacterium | reverse complement strand
CGACAATTCTCGCGTGTTCGGATTCCCGCGATCCTGTGGAACTAATCTTTGATCGAGGCGTGGGTGATCTCTTCGTCGTGCGTGTCGCCGGAAACGTGGCCGGATTGAGCGAGCTGGCGACGATGGAATATGGAGTCACGCATCTCGGCACGCCGCTGTTGATCGTGATGGGACATACGAAGTGCGGCGCAGTCACGGCTGCTGTGAAGGGCGCAGAACTGCACGGTCATCTGCCATCGCTGATTTCATTGATCAAACCCGCCGCTGAAAAAGCAAAAATGAGCGTGCCCGAAGAAGAGTTCGTGCCGCGCGCCATCGAGTTGAACGTCTGGCAGCAGATTGAAAATATTTTTGCCAAGAGTGCGCTCGTTCGTGAATTCGCCGCTGCGGGCAAGGTGCAGATTGTCGGCGCGGTTTATGACATCGCCACGGGCAAGGTGCAATGGCTGGGGCAACATCCTGAGATTGATCGGTTGCTTGCGGAAGCAAAGGCCAACACCAAAGTTGAAGACGCACACGCAGCACATGATGCTCACGCGGCACACGATTCCACTCAACATGCCGCAGAACCGGCAAAGTCAGTCGAGCCAGCCAAAGTTGAAGCCGATGTTCCTGCGTCTCCTTCTCACGCTGAACCCGCCCACGCTCAAACTCAATATCCGTCAGCGCACATCGAGGCCGTTCGAGCTGTGAAGCATGAGGAAGCCGCCGCGCCAACCCACGCTCCGGTCAAGACGGCGGCAGCGCACAAGACATCGCCGCATTGAGATGGAGTGCGTCCGTCCTCGGGCGCAACAACGCTAGAACAACCAATCGTCACCATTTTTCGGAGTCCTCTCGCACAACCACGTTGCTGTGGCCGAGGACGACCCACTCCGCCGCTACTTTTCAATCACCAGCAGCGTGACCGCCTGTCTCGGCAGTTTGAACTTCACAGAACCCAAGCCGCTTTCTCCGATCTCGATTTGCTCTGCCGCGCTTAACTCAGCGAGCTTTCCAGATTTTTCCAACTCGGCGTATTGTTGTTCCGTCGGCTTTTGAGGCGAACCCATTTTCTTCCACACCTCGTAAGAATTGCTGTGCTCGGCATCAATCACGTAACGCTTCACGCGCGCGCCTTTCATCGAAGACGGCAAGCCAGCGAGTTCCAACGTCACGTCCGCTGCTGCGCTGGGCAGGTCGTCGTCGTGATAATGCCACGCGATGATGCTCAACTTGTTTCCATCGCGCGTGGCTTGCGCGCCCACGTCTGGTTTCTCGCGCACACCCCTCTTCAACATGTCATCCAGCGACACCGCGCTGTCGCTCGTCACGCTCAATTCGCGTCCACCCATCCGGCTGAACATGCGGAAGACATTCAACACTGGCATATCAATCCCGCCCGTGGCCACTTGGCGGAAACCTGCAAACAGCGGTTGATCTTCAAACGTGAACGCCCACGTCAACGCGCCTTCAAAGTTCACGCCATGTTTTTTTGCGAGTTCGAGTTTGCGCGCGAAGCTCGCCGCTGTGTAGCTCGAATACATCGTGCCGTTGCGGTAACCCATCTGCGCGCCCTGACATGCCGCGCAACCTTCAGGATCGGATTCGCCGATGACGATGGGTTTGGGTTTTAGTTCTGGATACGACGCGACGATGCTGAAGCCGTCATTGATCGCGCGGAGTTGCGATGAGATACCCATGCGGACGTGGCCGTTGGTGAACGTGGGCGAACCCTTCGCGTGAAAGGCCACAAAATCTATCGGCGTTCCGATTTGGCCCGTCGCGTAATTCGTCCCGCGCAAACAGTGTTCCAGAAAGTTGCGCGTCCACTGTCCGCCGCTGCCTGCAGAGTCGGGTCCGCCGACGCGCGCCGTCGGTAACGCGCGACGAACTCCCGCAATCGCGTAGTCGTGTAGCTTGTGGAATTCCTCCGGCTTCGCTTTCCAGTAATGACCGTTGGCTTCGTTCCACACTTCCCAGTACCACTGCTCGACTTCAGCTTTGCTGTATCGCTCGACGCAATGTTTCACCCATTGATAAACAAGTTCCTCCCACTTCGCGTAATCCTTCGGCGGATACGCCCAGCCAGTCATGATCTCTTCATAACGCACTCCGGGATTCCAAACGTGCTGATACGGCTGCGGATGAATCGAAAGAGCTTCCGGCATGAAGCCGATCTGCGCGAACGGGCGTACATCCGCATCGCGATACGCGTCGAAGATGCGATCCAGAATCGTCCAATCGTAGATCGGATTGCCCGCAGCGTCTTCGCGATAAACTCCGGTTGAACCCCACTTGAGCGCGGGCGTGCCGTCGCCGGAACACAGCAGATTATGCGCGCGGAAATAAACCTTCTTAGGTTTCAATTCGCCCAGTTCACCGAGCAGCTTGCGACCGTTCGTCATGTAAGCGTAGTTGGGTTCATCCGCGCCAAAGAACCGCCAGACTTCCGGCCACGCACCGAGTTCTTTTGCGGCGTCCACGCGGATGTTCACCTTGAACGGCACGGATGCAGGCAGACCAGATTCGGCGACGGCGGAACAGGCACTGATCACAAGCGGGACGTAAATCGTGAGAATAGTTTTTATCATGGTCGTGGCAGAGTAGTGAAGAAGATGGAATTGCCAACTCTGTTTCGATCTTTACCCAGGGCCTAGGATGTGATTACAAACGGGTGAGGGTAAAGAATCGTCGTCGTCCTCGGATTTGTTGTTTAATTGCGAGGACGAGGACGAGGAGGAGCAGAAATAGCTACTTTGAAGTTAGCCCGGAACGCACTGGACGCCCCCGTCTATTTGCTCACGACGGCAGATGTGAGCATTGCCAGTGGAAGCAAAATTGATGTTTCGGGTAAAAACGAGAACCTTGGAGTAACTGGCCAAGGTGGCTCCGGTGGATTTGATGGCGGCTGGGCAACTTATCAAGGATTTCCGGGACCACGGTCAAGGACCTGTAGGCGGAGCATCGTTTGGCAGCCCGGAGTTTTTGGCAATGCGGCAGGCGGGAATACCAACGTGTATGGCAACACACTGCTGAGTCCATTGATTGGCGGGTCCGGCGGGGTCGCGGGTACGCAAACAATTGGCGGTGGTGGCGGCTCCGTTGACGTCGTTTCAGAAAGCGGCGCGAACGGACGAACGCGTGTTGACTGCATCGCCAGGACTCCAGCGTCAGCGGGTTGTCGCCTCATCCAGTTCCAATCTCACCACGTCGTACATCACGCCTTGTGACCATGTGTTGGCTTGGGATTTTAGCTTGATGATGTTGACGCCTTTTTTCAGTTGTGACGCGTCAAAGCTGACGGGGCGTTCCACCCAGAAGGCGCGGATGCCGTCGCGTTGCATGGCACTCGTGGAGGGGAGCGTTCCTGTTTCTCCCACGGACTTGTCATTCACGAAAACTTCCACATTGCAACCAGCGTGAGTGCCGCAGAAGGCGAGGCGTAGCGTGGCTTTGCCACGCGGTTTTTGGTTGAGAGCGAACTTGATGGACCATGTCGTCGGCATGACATCGCGCCCGGATGTGCGGACGAATTGTGCGGCGGCATCTGCGGCTTCATCGTCCTCGCCAGTCATGGGAAGATTCTTCGAGAGGATGCGCGGCGGTTGAACGTAGTTCCAATCCTTGCGCCAATCACTGCGACCGATGATGTAGTTCACGTCATTGGGAAACTCGCGTGCGTAGTTGAAGTAAAGTCCCCATTGCCAGTAGTGATCGCCGTGGCGGAATTCGCGTGCGGTGCGGTCGGGCACGCCGATCTGCCAGAGCGTGTGGCCGTAGCGTTTGGGCGTCCATGTGAGCGCGCCGACTTGTTTGGCTTGGCTCTCGCCGACAGCTACATTTGGGAGCGCAAATTCTCCGATGACTCCGTCGGCGATGGCGCGGAGTGTGTAGTCGCCGCTGCGAACGTCGGGAATGGTGAAGCGCCCCTCCGCATCAGCGCGCGTCCAGAACTGATAAAACTTCGCGTCGCGTTGCCAGTCCACTTCCGCCGGGAAACCACCGCGTAATCCACTGGGGAAATTGGTGAACGTTCCAGGAGATGGAGCGTTGGTGAAGTTACGTCGTCCTGTTCCGCTGCCGAAATTGATTCT
>JAYUAV010000369.1:0-3940 GCA_043741175.1 Verrucomicrobiota bacterium | reverse complement strand
TGCCTGCGGGTGTGAGTTCGAAGCTCTCGTAGCTGGACGTGTAGCCGCTGGTTTTCACTGCGAGCACGCCGTTGATATAGACTTCCGCGTCTTCATCGTGGTGCAACCATGCTTGCACGTTTTTCAATTCGTTCGCCGTGAGCGAAACCTCGCGGCGCATCCAGATGTCAGACTTGTTCCAAACAGTTTTAACCACGGCGCCCGGCGTGTTCGTCACGCCAAACCCGGACTGTCCCTGTTGCCAGCCCGCGTCCGTGTAGCTGGGTTGAAACCAATCTGCGCTAGGGCTTATCGTCGTGTAACGCCAGAGTGCAGATGCGTTGTCCGCCGCCGGGATCACCGTCGTCACCACGGGTTGCTTGGGGATGACCGCCCACTTCGCGGCCTTTGTTTTATCGCGCTTGGCCCACTTCTGCCACACAGCTTGGTCGTAAAGCATCTGCAAGAAAACGCCGCCCACCACAGGCCGCGCCGTGAAGCCGACCTTTCTCGCGTCCTTCGTTTCATACCAATCTGTCATCGGCGAGCGATCTTTCGTCTCGTTCAGGAACGTGTAGATCGGATCAATCAACGCCTCGAAGTCCGCACGGTTCTGCGTGAGCGTTGCCGTCCATGTGATCCAATCGAGCTTGGTGTAGTCCCTGCGATTGTCGAGTGCGAGGCCGTATTTGTTTTGCGATTTCAAGTAGAAATCCATTTCCTTGCGCGCGACTTCAGCAGGGAAAAGGTTCAATCCAAGGATGCGATCCCACACGAGATTATATTTCTGACTCCATGAGCCGGGACGATCAAACGCGAGCCGGGTGTGATCTCCATCCGCCGCTTCCTTCACCCAGCGTTGAGCGAATTCGCGCGCGAGTTTGAAATACTCATCCGCCTTCGCCTTGTCGCCGCGCATCTCGCACATCTTGGCGAACGAGCCGAGACCGCAGATGGCTTTGACGCTCAAGTTGACGTTGTGCGCGAGGTGTCCCGCGAAGTCGTCTGTGCAAAGTTGATTCTCAGGATCGAAGCCTTTTTCCTTCAGATACAACGCCCACTTCTCCAACTGCGACCAATAGCGGTCGGCGAAAGTGGTGTTGCCCTCCATCTGCGAGACTGCGGCCAGGAGGATCAGCAGGTTGCCAGATTCTTCCACGGGCATCTGATCACGCTCATCACGTTCGCCACCGCCATAGACCTGGCCGTTGGCGTGCGGGTAAGTGCCGAGGTCATGCGGCGCGAAGGGAAACTTCCAACGCTCGCTCGCTGCGTAGTCCATGAACGGCACGAGGAACGACTTCGCGAGCGACGGTCCGAACAACAGGAACTGCGGCGACATCGGATAGAAAACGTCAGACGTGCCGATGCAGCCGTTGGAGTGGTTCTCTTTGCAGAACGAGATGGGCTGTCCGTTGGCGTCGGCCACGAATTTTCCCGCAGCGAAACACTGGCGATACGCGAGCGCGCCGAGCCGGGCGTATTTCTCGCCGCCAGCCTTGCGCAGATCCGCCATCAATTCGGCGTCGAACTTCACGCAGCGTTTCTTGAGAGACTCGTATTCTGCGGCAGACTTTTTCAACAACGCCGCTGCGTCATCACCATTGCGCCGCCAGTACGGGCGCAGATTCTTCTTCATGTATTGGATCGAATACTCGTCGTCGTAGGCGAGCATTAACATGCGGGAGACGGGTTTTGAACTGACCTTGAAGGTCGAGAAATTCAGCGTGGCCTGAGCGATGTCTGCCGCAACTATGTCCGCAACTGTGTTTGTGCCGGTCGGCTTGATTGTGCCGGTCGAAACAGAGTTGTTCGCCGCGATGTAGAGGAAGCCCCAATCAATGCGGATGTCGTCGCCCTTTTTGGCAAGAACCGGCTGATCTTTTGAGCCGATGCGGAGGGCGGCAAGTTTGGGCAGCTTCACGGCTTCAGCTACGACTCTCTGTCTGGGTTCGTTGACAGCGATTTCGCCGTTGGCATCGAACTGGATCGAGACATCGTGCGACTTGCCGTCCGTGGACTGGAAGTCGTAGGTCAGATAAGTCACGGGGCGCGAGAGCAATTCAACGTCATCGGGCAACGCAGGTGTCAGGAATGTGAGCGTCAGCTTCACACCTGCGCCCTCAAAGGAATAAATCGTCTGCGTGGGCAGCACTTCAACCTGAGTCTGCGGCAGCGCCGCCGTGGTGGCAGAAGCTGCACCCATCACGCGAAATGTTTTGCCATCAATCTTCACCATGCTCGTGAGGCGATGTGGTTTGCCCGTCCAATGCGTTGTGTCCGCATCGGTCAACTTGTCGCCCGGCGACCAGATGCTGAAATACGGGTCGCACGCCACGAGTGGCACTGCGGGTGGACGTAATGTTTCAATGGCGGCGTGGAGCAGTTGCGTTGACGTAAACGCGGCCAGAATGACGGTGGCGCGCAATAATGTTTTTCCGATTTGATTCATGCAGGGGTTCGTTGAATTGATAGCGACGATGCGGGAAAATTGTATCGAACACCAGAGTGATGTCAGGTGGCATGAATTGGCCACAATCAACGGCGCGCTTCACTAAATGGTAGGGCGCGTCAGTCCTCTGCGCGCCGGGCATCGCTTGCAAATTGACGCGTTCAGATTTAACCCGGCGGCGCGCACGGAGTGACGTGCCCTACCACTGCCGCCCCCTCATCGTCCCGTCGTCACCGACTTGATGAACTTCACTTCCTCTGGCTTGTAGGCCGAGCCGTCGGCGCGGAAGATGTCATGAAACCAGAGTGGTGGTTCGTTCGTGTAAGTTCTCGTCCACGAATCCCACGGGAAAATCGTCTGCGTCTTGCCGGAGACAAAGCCCCAGTTGTAAGCACCCACTTTCTGTTCCTTCATGTAGCGCAGGTTCGGGTCGAACTTGCTGCCCACAGGTCGCGCCATGTATTCGGTGCAAAGTATCGGACGATTGTAACGGCGCAGATTTTCCACGCAGGGCTTGAGCTTATCGAGTCCGTCGTAGTTGTGAAACGTGATGATGTCGGATGAGTCGAACTGCGCGCGTTCCATCGGTGATAGTTTTGCCGGATCAGCCCACGGACCGAGCCACGGCGCTGATGAAAGCGGCTGTGATGGCTTCATTTCTCTCGCCCAGGCAAACGTTTTTTCCAGCAACATCCGCGCGGACTCCACCTTGTTCGTCGGTTCAAACTTGTTGTAGGCCGGGACATTCATGTTGTCCGGCTCGTTGTAGAGGTCCCAGAAATCAATGCGCGCGTCGTTCTTGAAATGACCGATCACGCCTTGAACGTAAGGTTTCAACTCATCCAGGCGCGCGGGATTCGCCATGAACTCGCGACCGGGCGATTGCATCCAACCGGAATTGTGAAGGAAGGGTTTGGGCGCGCGTTGCGTCCCCAACTTCGGATTCGGATCCCAGCAGGAATCGAACAGCACAAACATCACGCCGATGTTGCGCTTGTGTGCGAGTGCGAGGAATTGATCCATGCGTTGCAACAATCCTTTAGAGTCCTGCTGCCACAGCAAGTCATGGAGAAAAACCCGGACGCTCGTGAACCCCAGCCCCTCGGCCCAGCCCAATTCGCGATCAATCGTGACGGGATCAAACGTCTCCGCCTGCCACATCTCAAGCTGGTTGATGGCTGTGCTAGGGCTGAAGTTGCAGCCAACCATCCAGCGATGGTTTTTGCTCCAGGCATTGGCTTTCTCTTCCGACCAACGGGATTGCGCGCTGGCAAGTTCAACGCCGAGTGCGAATGCCAGCAGCGTAATAGAGATGGATTTGATTGTCGTTTTCATAAGAGTGCTCAAAGGTGTGTAAAGAGATTCCCGATCATAGTCAATGGCTGGCGCAAAAGGGGGTGTGACTGAAACTGCCGCTCAGTTTTTGGAGTGCGGAGACTTGTCGCCGCTTTCATGGCCTGAGCGACTTGTCGCTGAGGCAGAGCCGCGTACAGCGGTTTGACGCATGGG
>JAYUAV010000368.1:0-12448 GCA_043741175.1 Verrucomicrobiota bacterium | reverse complement strand
CCAAGCAAAAAGGAACCTCAAAAAACACACGCGCAAGCCATCACCATTCAACCACTCACACAAATCACTTCAAAAATAATTTAGATGCGTCTGCCCTGATGATAATGCTTCCGTTCCGATTTCTAGGTTCGCTGCAATTCAGAAGCGGGGGCGGATTTCCCCAATACCTCCTGCATGGTGTTCAACAATGGCCATGCGTAATCAATGTCGAAGGCTTCGGTAAGTAGTTCGGGTTTGTCGGCCTCTGCCAACATCATTATATCACTCTGAGTTTTCAGTTGGGGGTCACTGTAAGTGCCTGTTTGAAAACTGGGTTCGGGGCGTCGTCCTCCTCGCCTCCTCGTTCTCGAAATCACAGCATCAGTCCGTGGATGAGAACGAAACGCGAACGGCAGGCGATGGCGGTATCGCTGTCGCGCAATGTCGTGACGAAGCCCAGCAACTCGTCTCCGCGTCGCACCACTGTGCAGTGGAAGTCGTCGCGCAATTCACCCGCCAGCGTCAAACTGCGTCCAACACAAAATAAAACTCGCTACCCTTGCCCGGTTCGCTGTGAACTCCTACGCGTCCGCCGTGAGCGACCACGATTTCGCGCGCGATGGACAACCCTAGCCCCACTCCGCGCTTCGTCTGCCCTGGCACGCGATAGAACCTGTCGAAGATCAATCCCTGATGTTCCTCGGCGATGCCTGCGCCTTGATCGCGCACGCTGAACTGCACGCCGTTGTCCGGCGCGACAGTGGCGGCGATAACAATGGTTGCGCCTGCGGGAGAATGTTTCACGGCGTTGGAGATGAAGTTGTGGAACACCGGCCCGATCTGCTGGCGGTCCACCATCACGTCCGGCAACGACGGCGCGATGTCGCAAACCAGTTTCAATCCCGACGCCTTCACGCTGCCGAGTGCTTCGTCGTAGATGAAATTGACCAGAGCTGACGGGCTGATCTTGTCCTTCGTCAACGATGACGCGCCCGCTTCCAGTCGGGCGATGTCGAGAAGTTCATCGAGCATCTTGAGCAACCGCTCGGAATCTTTCCGCGCGGTTTCGATCATGTCCCCCCGTTTTTTGTTCAACGGGCCGAGGCTTTTTTCCAACAGGAGATGCAGCACCATGCGCACGCTGGTCAACGGCGTCTTGAGTTCGTGGCTCACTGTGGCCACGAGATTCGTCTTGGCGTCATCAAGCAATCGGAAGCGCGTCACATCGTGCAACACCACCGCCACACCGATGGGGCGCGCGTCGCTGTCGCGCATGAGATGGATGAGCGGGAGGAAGGATTTTTCGTCACCGGTGACGCGGAGGGTGATGACTTGATCGAAGTTATCGGGGAGAAAATCCTTGCCGGTCTCGATGGCTTTGGCGGCGGCTACCGCAAGCTTCGGCGGGAGCGCACCATCGTACGAAAGCTCCGCACTGAGTTCCTGCGCCGCGCGATTTTTTAATTCAATGCGTCCTTCATTATCCAAGATGAACACCGGATCGGTGAAGGACGCGAGCGCGGATTCCATCGTGCGATGCAACCGGATGATCTGCTCGGTGGTGCTTTGACGATACGTGTTCAACTGCGCCGCCATCTTGTTGAACGTGGTCGCCAGCGTCCCAAGTTCGTCATTGGAATAAATGGGCACGGTGACGTCGAGGTTGCCCTGACCGATCGAGCGAGCGGCTCGCGTGAGCGTTTGGATGGGTTTGAGAATGGCCGAGCCAAGCTTGTAACTGGTGTAAGCGGAGATGAGCAGCGCGATGACAAGGCCGAGGATCAACATACTGGTGACGTTCCGATTCAACCGCTGGATCGTCTTGCCGGTGGCGAGAATATTTTCACGCACCGTATCGCGCAGCTTGCCCAGCAGCAGATCAATGCCGAGTTTGCGTTGCACGATCTGGTTGTCGTAGAGCGACCGCTGCTCCGCGCGAAGCGATTCCGGCGTGAGCATTTCATTGGCGACAAATCGCAACGCGGTGAAATTCGTCCGCAACTGAAGCAGCAAATCCGAGTGCGCGACCATCGCCACGTTGGTGAACTGCGATTCCAGGTTCTCCTCAAAAATGCGCGCGTTGGTGTCGAACATCAGCCGTCCGGTGTCTTTATCCCCCGTGCGGGAACGCGCCAACGCCACGTCCATACGCGACAGCGCGACAATCATCTCCTGCGCCGCCGAATCAGCGCGATAATTCCAAGTCACAGTGTCGCCAACGGTCGTCGGCAGTTTCATGGACAGGATCAACGTGTACGCGCCCACCGCCACGATGACCGCGATGAACAGGATCAGGCTGAGAAAAATCCGCGCCCGCAGTTTGTATTGGTTGAAAAAGCTGATCACTTACAACCCCATTTTTCTTTTGCGCTCGTAAAGCGTGCCGCGTGAGATGCCAAGAATCTGCGAGGCTTCCTCCATAGTCGTCGTCTGTGCCAGCACACGACGGATGTGTTCGTTCTCGATCTGTTCGAGCGGGATTTTCATGCCGATGCGCGAGTCACTGCTCAACGCAGCATCGCCGCTGAACTGATCAGGCAAGTCGCCGAGTGCGATCTCGTTTCCCGACGCGAAGATGACCGCGTGTTCCACCACGTTCCGCAACTCACGCAGATTTCCGGGCCACGAGTAACGCTGCATTGCTTCCTGTGCGGCAGCGGAAAATCCCTTCAAGCGCTTGCCACATTGATTGCCGAAAAATGTCACATAGCCCGCCGCCATCTGCTTGAGATCATGCGGTCGTTCGCGCAACGGCGGCACGCGAATGGGCACGACGTTGAGGCGATAAAACAAATCCTCGCGAAATAATTTCTCGCGCACGGCGACTTCGAGGTTGCGATTGGTGGCAGCGATGACGCGTACGTTGGCGCGGCGCGTCTTGGATTCGCCCACGCGTTCGTATTCTTTTTCCTGAAGCAACCTCAGCAGCTTGGGTTGGATGGCGAGAGGCAGTTCACCAATCTCGTCGAGGAACAGGGTGCCGCCATCTGCCACGGCAACTTTCCCCCACGTATCGCTGACCGCGCCGGTGAATGCGCCTTTGACGCGACCGAACAATTCGCTCTCCAACAATTCGCCGGAAAGACTGGGACAACTGATCGTGACGAATGCCTTGTCGCGTTGCGGACTGCGCTCATGGATGGCGCGGGCGAGAACACTTTTGCCCGTGCCGCTCTCGCCCAGCAACATCACGGTGGCCGGAGACGCTGCGGCCTTGAACGCAAGATTGAACGCTCGCTCCATCGCAGGCTCGGTGGTTTCAACACTCGCGGGCGGCGCATCGCTGGACAAACGCGCTTCCAGCGTCGCCACGCGGCCTTCGAGTTGGCGACGTTTGGTGACATTCCGCAAAACCTGACGCACCTGTTCCGGCGTGAACGGCTTGGGCAAATAATCCGCCGCACCCGCACGCATCGCAATCACCGCATTTTCAATGGAAGCGAACGCGGTGAACACCACGATGTCGAGATGCGCGTTGTTCCGCAGAAGTTCAGGCAGGAGATCAAGACCGTTCGTGCCGTCGAGTTTCAGATCGAGGAACGCGAGATCGAACTGGGACTTCTCGACCTCTTTGAGCGCGGCGGGCGCGCTGGCTGCTTCCGCGACATCATGCTCCAGCCCCTGCAACATCACGGCGAGCGTGGTGCGGATGCTTTCTTGGTCGTCAATGATGAGGATACGCATGGATCGGTTCGCGCACGGACGTTCCCGTGCTTCTACGGTTTAATAGCAGTTCGGATGCGTGAATGCGAGTCTGTTTCAGAGCAGCGTCCCGCGACAAACTGATTCCTACCTGACTTAACTAATCGCCCCGCGCTTTCGCAACATCGCTTCCATCGCCCGGTCCATCAGCAAATCTGCCAGCGGCTTCGTGATTTCATCCAGCTTCGCACCCGCGCTTTGAAGTTGTTTCACGTCGCCGCAGCCTGTCGCAACGCTCTCGGTTGCGAGCGCGGCTTCCATCAACGTCAACACCGCCCCGATCTCGCTCGCGTAGCCAGCATCGAGTTCGCTGGCGCAAGTCGTCACGCCCTTGCGCGTGGCGGACAACAACGCATTCGCCTTCAACTTCGCCTCCACCCAACGTCGCGTCGCCAAATCGTCAAACGCGTACTCCACGCTTTCCTCCACCATCTTCGTCACTGCCGTGTCATCCACGTCCACGGCAGATTTCATTTCCACAACTTTCTCTTTTCCAGTGCGGGTATCACGCGCGAGTACATGCAGAATGCCGTTCGCATCAATCTCGAATTGTACGCCCACGCGCGGGATGCCTCGCGGCGCAGATTCAAATTCCAACGTGAACTTTCCCAGACTCCAGTTGTCTTTCGCGCGCTCGCGTTCGCCTTGCAGCACATGGATCAACATCGAACGCTGATAATCCACCGCCGTAGTGAACATCTCGCCCGCCTTCACTGGAATCGTTGAGTTGCGCGGGATAATCACGTTCATCAAACCACCGAACGTCTCGATGCCGAGCGACAACGGCGTGACATCAAGCAACAACACGTTCTTGAAACCGCCGCTCAATATCTCCGCTTGGATCGCCGCGCCTAGTGCCACGGCTTCGTCGGGATTCTGCCCCGTGTTCAGCAATGGCCCTCTGCGTTTGTGATATTCCTCACCCAGCCGGATGCCGCCGCGCTCTTCCTCGAACTCCGCGCAACCAAACCATTCACTCACAAGCTGTCGCACCAACGGCATCCGCGTCTGGCCACCGACGAGGATCACCTGATCGAGATCGCGCGCGTCCAGTTTCGCATCCGCCAGTGCGCGGAGACAATGTTGCCGTGTCCGCAAAATGATTTCGCGCGTGAGTGATTCCAATTCTGCGCGCGTGAGTTTGTAACTGAAGCTGCACTCCGGCGTGAGAAACGGCAACGCGATCTCCACCTCGGTTTCACTGGACAGTTTGATCTTTGCCGCTTCAGCAGCTTCACGGATGCGGGAGATAACGTGGTGCGTGGTGCGTGGTGCGTGAGATGATATTGTGGTGTTCTTTTGCTCATTCACGCACCACGCACCACGCACCACGTCTCCATCTTCGGTCGCTATTTTCTTCGCGAGCAACTCCACCAACGCGCGATCCAAATCATCTCCGCCCAGCCGCGTGTTACCGTTTGTTGAAAGAACTTGGAACACGCCCTCGTTCAATTCGAGAATCGAAAGATCAAACGTCCCGCCACCCAAGTCATATACCGCGATCTTTGATTTCTCCTTCAACTTGTCCAAGCCATACGCGAGTGCCGCTGCCGTGGGTTCGTTGATGATGCGCTCGACGGTGAATCCTGCGATTTCACCGGCGCGTTTGGTTGCATTGCGTTGTGCGTCGTTGAAGTATGCAGGCACGGTGATGACGGCGCGTGTCACGGATTCTCCGAGGGCGGACTCGGCATCGCGCTTCAACTTCTTCAAGACCTCAGCGGAGATGTCTTCCGGCGAAAAATCCTTTCCAAACATCGGGATCGTCACCGTGCCGGTGCTGCCCGCAGTCACTGGAAATGAAACCTGTTTGTCCGTGGCAGAAATCTCCGCGCCGCGCCGACCGATGAATCGCTTCACGGAATAAACCGTTTGTTCCGGCTTCAACACACGCACGCGATTCGCCGCGTTGCCCACGAGTGGTTCGGCGTCGCGCGTCGCCCAATGAACCACCGACGGCGTGAGCCTGCGACCCTCCGCGTCCGCGATGACATACGGGATGCCGCTATCCACCGTGGCGACGAGGGAGTTGGTTGTGCCGAGATCAATGCCGACGATTTTACTCATGTTGCGAAAAGAGTTTAACCACGGATGCGTGTAGATGGACATGGATAAATCCGCACTTGCCTCGCGGCTGATGCGCCCCAAACTTCGCGCGTGAACGTCGAACTCATCAACACCGGCAGCGAACTCATGCTTGGCCGCGTGCTCAACACGCATCAGCAATGGCTCTGTCGTCGTCTCGCCGATCTGGGTTACGTCGTGACACGACAAGTCGCCGTGGCAGACACCGGACACGACATTGAAACCGTCGTGCGCGAAGCGTTATCACGCGCCGATCTCATCATTACGACTGGCGGTCTCGGCCCGACCTCCGACGACATCACACGCGATCTCATCGCCGGGTTGCTTGGCAAAAAACTTCACGAAGACATCGCCATCATTCAGCACATTGAAAAATACTTCGCGTCCCGCAAACGGCCCATGCCCGCAAGCACGCGTGTGCAGGCGCAAGTTCCCGACGGCGCGCTCGTGCTGCCGAATCCGCACGGCACCGCGCCAGGCTTGGCAATGGAAGTGACAGAAGATGGAAGATGGAAGATGGAAGATGGCGGGAAGAGTCACACACAATCCGCTATCCTCCATCCTCTATCTCTATCCTCGCCTGCAAAAAAATTACTCATCATGCTCCCCGGCCCGCCACGCGAGCTGCGCCCGATGTTCGACGCGAGCGTCGTGCCGCTGCTCAAACGCGTGATGCCGCTCTCTGGCGGATACAACTGTCGCACGTTGCGGACATGCGGTATCGGTGAATCTGCAGTAGAAGAAAAAGTTGGCACGCTCCTCAAGCCACTCGTGGATCAGGGACTTGATCTCGGCTACTGCGCGCGGATCGGACAGGTGGACATCCGCCTCGCGGCGCATGGCGAGCGTGGCGCGTTACTCATCCAACAAGGCGAAGTCATCGTGCGCGCGCAACTCGCCGATCACATTTACGGCGAGGACGACGAACAACTCGAAAGCGTCATCGTGCGATTGTTGACGGAGCGGAAACAAACTCTCGCACTCGCGGAATCCTGCACCGGTGGCGGCATCGCACATCGCATCACGAACGTCCCCGGAGCGTCTGCTGTGTTGCTCGCGAGCTTGGTAACTTACGCGAATGCGACGAAACAAAAATTTGTAGGCGTCCGCTCCGAGACGCTCGCCACACACGGTGCAGTCAGCGAAGCCGTGGCGCGTGAGATGGCCGAAGGCGCGCGACGCGAAACGGGCGCGGACTACGCGCTGTCCGTCACAGGCATCGCTGGCCCCGGCGGCGGTAGTGAAACGAAACCTGTAGGCACGGTCTTCATGGCGTTGGCCTCGGCAAACGCGACTGTGTCATTGAATCAGTTCAATCCATTTGATCGCGAGACGTTCAAGAACGTAACCGGCACGCAAGTGATGGAGATGTTGCGCCAGACGATTGCAACATGATGGACAGCGCATCCCGACTATCGCGTGGCTGCCAAGAGAGGTTGTCGCACCGCGTCGTGTTCAGGGTCGAAACAGTTCGCCGAAGAATTGCTTCATGTTTTCCCACGAGCGTTTGTCCGCCTTCTCGTTGTATTGAGCACCCTTCATCGCGCCAGTCGCGCCCCAGTCGGTGAAGCTGTGAACCGCGCCGCCGTATTGGATGAGCTGCCAATCAACGCCGGAACTTTTCATCTCGTCTTGGAACGCAGCGAGGTCTTTGGCGGGAACGAACGGATCATCCGCGCCGTGACACGCGAGCACTTTGGTTTTGATGTTCTTGCCATCGGCGGGTGTGGGTGAATCCAAGCCGCCATGAAAACTCACCACGCCTGAAAGCCCTGCACCGCTGCGCGCGAGTTCGATCACGGTCGTTCCGCCAAAACAATAGCCGATGGCTGCGACGCGTTTTGTATCCACGAGTTCGCTTTTCTTCATCGCTTCGAGTCCGGCGTTCACGCGAGAGCGGAGCAAGACGCGGTCGCCTTTGTATTTGCCCGCTTGAGCACCAGCTTCGGGAACAGTCGTAGGGCGAACGCCCTTTCCATAAATGTCGGCGCAGAAGGCGACGTAGCCAAGCTGCGCGAGCATCTCGGCGCGCTTTTTCTCGTAGGCACTAAGTCCCATCCATTGATGAACGATCAGCACGCCGGGGCGTTTTGTTTTCACGGCGGCGTCAAACACGATCACGCCTTCGAGCGTGGTGTCGCCGTCTTTGTATTCGACGGTCTGGGTCTGGATGGCTGCGCGGGCTGAAACAACAAAACCAAGTGCGATCAGTGAGAGAATCAGTTTCTTCATGACTCAATTCATAGACCGCAACTGCCCGGCAACGCAAGCGTTCACTTCGTCGCGTAGATCAAACCCACCACGGTGCAGCCGATGGCGATGAACGCCGCCACGAGCGATTCACCTGCGACGAGGCCGGAGGCGATGGGCACGGCGAAGGTGTCGCACTTTTTCCTGCTGAACTTTTGCCAAGCGAACACAATCACCGCGCCGATGGCGAACGACAGCGCGTTTTGAAATGGCACGACCCACGACAAGCCAAGCCCCATCGCGGACGGAAGAAATCGTTGCGCCTTGGGAAACAGTTTCTCGATGATCGGCAACAACACCCCGATGAGTGCGCCGATGACGATGGCGGTGATGGCGGTCTTTGGCAGCATGTGGATGCCTTGCGTGAGGAGATCGGCGGTGGCTTTCCACATGTTGGTGGCGGGAGGGTTCATGGCTTCGAGCGCAGCCTTGTTCGGCACCATGGCGTACCACGCGGGGATGACGGCAAAGATGCCGAAGAAGATGCCGCAGAACTGAGCGATGAATTGTTTGCGCGGATTCGCGCCGAGCAGATAGCCGCTCTTCAAGTCGGTGAGCAAATCTGCGGAGGCATTGCCGGATGCGGCGGTGACTCCGGCAGCCATGAGGTTGACTGAAGCCAAACCTTTTGCGCCGGGCAATATCGCGTAGAGCAATTGCGTCACTTTCCCCATCGCGCCAACCGGACCGGTATCGGTTTCGCCTGTGGCGCGACAGCAAACGAGTGAGGCGACGAATGACATCGCGACTGCAATCAATCCCAAGCCGACGGAAATTTTGAACGCCATGTATTGCACGATGACGAGGCCGATGGTTATTGGAATCATGCCGAGAATGAGCCATGAATTTGGGACTTCAATCGCATCCATCGCCGCGCTGTGCGTGGATTGATTGTCTTTTTTGAACAGCGAAAATGCGCGAGCTACAGAGCGCCAGTTGAGAGCCATCTGAATCAAACTGGAGAACACCATCACGGATGTGCCGCCCCATAAAGCCCAGCGCATGGGATTAAAATTTCCCTCCGCGTTGACCTTGAAGGAAGGCACGTAGTCTAGCACTCCAACGTGGGCTATGTCGCCGGCGAGCAGTTGTGGTGCGATGACAAAGTAGAGCAATCCTGAACCGAGAAGCATCGAGAGTGACACGCGTAAGCCAGTAATCATCCCCGCGCCGATGAGCAGCACACTTGGTTCAAAACCGAGTCCGGCCATCTGTCCATGCGCGAGCGGATTCAATCTGCCGGTGAAGTCCAGCACCTCCGGGATAAGAACTTTTTTGGCGAGAAGTTTGTCGAGCCATGCTTGTGGATGACCCTTGGCGGTGAACTGATCTGCGAGCGCGCTGTAGGATCGCAGAATTCCTACGATGCCTCCGACGATCAGCGCAAAGATGAGTGCCCAGGCCTTCTGCATGGCTTCCACGCCTTTCGAGTAGAGGCTTTGCAACGTCTCTGCCGTGGCGATGCCGGAGGGGAATTTGAGTTGTTCCTGATTGATCATCTGCCGCTTCATCGGGATGGCGAGGAACACGCCAAGTGCCGCAGTCAACATCGCGAACGGAACAAGAATCCAGCACGATACGTGAACACCTTGGATCAGCAGCAACGCACCGAACGCCGTGCCAATGGTCGCGCCGGTCGAACCACCCGCAGCCGTGGCGGTAGATTGCATACAGTTGTTTTCCAGAATGGTCATCTGCGTGACGCGTCCGCCAAGAATCGTGCGGATGGCATTCCAGACGACGAAAGAGATGACGCACGCAGTGATGGAGATGCCAAAGCTCCAGCCGAGTTTGAGCGTGGTGTAAAGATTGGAAACCGCCATCACCATGCCGATGAGTCCGCCCATGACGACGGAGCGCACGGTCAACTGCGCCATTGAATCGCCACGGCCTTTATACACCTGCTCGTACCACTGGCGATCAATCTCGTCGGGTGAACCTTTGAAACCTTTCAACGGAAGTTCAAAAGGTTTGGCCGATGCGGAATGTTTCGTGGATGGAGATTTATTATCGGACATGTCGCAATCGTTTGGAGGTTTTTTTGCGCTGCGTCAAGCTCGCGTGCAATTACGTTGCGCGTCAAAACACCGTCGGCACGCCTTCTTCGAGGATGCGGAGTTTCTGGCTGATGCCGTTTTCATCCGCAAGCTCACGCAACCAGCGCGGTGGTTCATCCATGTCCTCAAACGACAATTTGAACGTGCCGTAGTGCATCGGCACGAGCCATTGCGAGCGCAGATCGTTGAACGCCTTCACCGCTTCGTCTGGCCCCATGTGAACTTTGCGAAACGTCTCCGGGTGGTATGCGCCAATGGGTAGCAACGCCACATCCGGTGCGAGGCGTTGCCCGATTTCCTTGAAGCCACCGAAGTAGGCGCTGTCGCCCGCGTGATAGATGCGCCGGCCTTGATGTTCGAGAACGAATCCCCCAAAGCCGCGATGCTGATCGTGCAACGTCCGCGCGCCCCAATGTTGACTTGGCGTGAGCGTCACCTTCCATTCGCGCTGTGCGAAACTTTCCCACCACTCCAGTTCGATCACGCGCGCAAAACCAAGATTCTGGGCGAGATCACCGACACCCCACGGCATCACACCGATCTTAGGGTGAGGTAACTTCCGCAGCGTGGGTTTGTGGAAATGATCGAAGTGCGCGTGCGTGAGCAACACGAGGTCAATCGGCGGGAGGTCTTCGATCTTTAGCCCGGAACGCTTGATACGTTTCAACAAGAAAAGCCAGTTCGCAAAGTTCGGATCCACGAGCACGTTCAGGTCTGTGAATTGGATGAGAAACGACGCATGGCCGATCCAAGTGATCGCCACCTGACCGTGCTTGAGTTTAGGGAACACAGGACGTTGGTGTTCGCCATGTCGCCGAGTGAGCAAAGCCTTCCAGACGAGTTCGCGGAAAAAGGCACCCGGCTTGAAATGTTGCGAAGGTGTTAGCTCTTTGAACGATCTGGGCAATCGCTTGCGCGGTGGCGGGGAATTCTTTGGCACGGGTTTCGTCATAGAGCATTAAAACCGTAGCGGATGCTGCTGACTGAATAAACTTAAAATCTCTCCGTCACATAAACAAGTTCGGGTTCGGAGAAAACGAAAACATGACAGGTGCAACATGAAAAAGGTAATCGTTGCCACAGCTATTTTTGACGCACCGTATTCACACCAGCGTGTGAAAATTGAATTTGGTCATGGCCGCTCGTATTGGGGTCGTGATCATTGTTGGTAAGCTCCGAGCGAGCTTGGGTTGGGTGGGTTGGCCCGTTGCGAAGTGGTTCGCAACGGGCTTTTGTTTTTTTAGAAAATCAGATCGGTTGAAAAATGTTCGTGCCTTGTCCTTGTCTGGATCAGTTATTTTTGAAATGATTCGAGGGAGATCGCATCCGTAGCTCAATTGGATAGAGCTTCTGACTTCGAATCAGAAGGTTGCAGGTTCGAGTCCTGCCGGATGCACCATTCTGTTCCTCCGTCAGAAGCTCCATTGCCTTTTACGGTATCGGAGCGTCTAGGGTTTCACGCAGTTCTTTGGCCTTCGTCTGTTTCACTTTCGTCAGATACGGGCGGAGGTGTTCTTTCAACAACTCGTTCACGATCTGTGAGACTTCCAACCCTAGCTTTTGCGCATACTCTAGCCGTTCCTGATTCTCCGGCCACGGGCTGAATGACCTCATGGCTCTTGCTGCTTTGCTCATAGAACTCCTTTGGTTCAGGTTCGACTTACAACGCCACGGTATCACCCCTGAGTGTGTTTGCAAGAATCTTGCAAATTATTATTGACGCAATTCGGCATTGCTGCAATACATGGCCGCGTAACAACGCGGACGGCGCAATCAGGTGTTTGCCTGAGGGGTGTTGTCCGGTGTTGACGGAAACCAAAACCAAACAGGAAAACCAATGAACTTAGAGTGCGAGATTGAACCCTATTACGAGGCGCGCATGGTGATCGTGGCTGGCACGACGGAAATCCGGCGCATGATCAAATCCCCGGCTACGTCGCCTGAACAGGCGCGGGAACGCATGAAAGCGGCGTTGCGCGTGATCTGGCCGGAGGCGGCAATTCACATTGAAGAACCAAGGGAGGTTGCGCGATGAACTACAACGAAGTTTGTGATTCACTTGGCGCGGCGGGGTTGCCTTGCTCGCGTTCTCACGTCAACGGGCTTGTCCGCGCGGGCAAGATCAAGCCGGATGTTCACGCTTACCATTTCGTGACGTTCAACCCGGATAAGATTCGGGCGTTCATCGTGAAGGAACTCAAAAAGCGAGGTTCAAAATGAACGGTCAATTTCTCACGCCGGCGGCGCAACTCTTGGCGGCGCAGGAAGTCCGCAAGTTCCGGCTGGAATGGTCATGGAAGACGCGGGGCGGGCTTTGTTTCTTCAAGACGGTCTGGCATGGGCGCGATCAACGGCACGCGCTGGCGCGGTTTGTG
>JAYUAV010000367.1:0-9307 GCA_043741175.1 Verrucomicrobiota bacterium | reverse complement strand
CGCCCTACCTTCACAAAACATTGACGAACAGCTTCACTTCTCCTCCACGCTGGACAGGTTGATTTGCAGGCTGGACGTTTTCATTTCCAGAACACCGTTGTGATATTGGAAAATGATTGTCGCCATCTTTGGTTGCGAATTGACCAGCGCAATCCCGCGTTCCGCACCCAGCACACAAACACTCGTGGCGAAGGCATCCGTCTGCGTGGCGTGCTTGGCGATGATCGAGACTTGAACTTGGTTCGTCAATCCAATGCCAGTACGTGGGTCAACGATGTGCGAGTAACGCCTTCCACCTATGATGACGAATTGTTCCGCATCGCCAGAAGTCGAGACGGCGGCGTTGTTCAGGAGAAATGTTTTTGAAAGCGCATTGCTGGAATACGGCGTGCCGATGGAAACCCGCCAGCCTTTCGTTCCCGGCGGCGCGTCGCCAGCAGCGATGTCTCCACTGGCGGCAACAAGCGCGCAAATAATCCCTTCGTTTCTGAGAACTTCCAACGCCTTGTCCGCCGCGTAACCTTTGGCGATGCCGCCGAGGTCTAGTTGCATATTGGGCACGAGCAACGTGACGGTTCGCGTCCTCGCATCCGAGACAAGCTTCTGCCAGCCGACGGATTGTTGCGCGCTCTGTATTTGTTCCGGCGTGGGGAGAGTTTCTTGTCGCCGCGCGCGTCGCCATTGCCGGATCATGGGGCCGATAGTGGGATCAAACGCTCCATCAGACGCGCGCGAGATCCTCAGCGATTCCTCCAACACGGCAAACAAGTCCTTGCTCACGCGCACTGGCGTGTTGATCGGCTGCCGACACAGACGCATCAACTCACTCTCAGGATCGTAATCCGTCATCATGCGATCCAATGCAGCGACTTTGGCGAACGCAAGGTCGCTCGCGGCGCGTGCAGAGGGTTCACTCGGCGCGTAGAGCGTGATCTTGAACAGCGTGCCCATGTGCGGCTGCTCGAACTCAAACCGCATCACGTCAGCCGTACGATTCTTTGTGCCGATGCAGCCACCGGCAATCAAGGTGAGCGCAATCAAGCCAATCGCCACAACCAAACGAGAACTGCAATTCAATATCACGCGCCCATGTTTAATTTCTGACCAACCCTATTCAATCAAAAATCCCATCTCTCTTGTTTCACTCATTCACTTTGTTAGCCTCACGCCATGCAATCAATTCGCCCACGGTTTCTGAATATAGTCCTCGCCCTCCTGCTTTCCTGTGCCGCCTGCTTCCCGCAAACCACCACCACGTTTGAGCGTGATTGCGACAAGCTCGCCAAGTCGCGAGGCAAAGACGCCATTCGTCTGCACCAACTATTCAAGCTCGATTGGGATCATTCACTCCTCGAAAGCCCGGAGTTCGCCACCGAGGTCGGTTATCCTGGATTGAACGATCGTTGGTCAGACAGTTCGCTTGAAGCCATCGCTCGTCGCAAGCACGAGCTTCGCGCCCCGCTCAAAGTCATCGCCTCCATCAAGCGCGATAAACTCTCCGCCGCAGATCAGTTGAACTACGATCTCTACAAGCGTAACTACGAACAAGCCGTCGAGGGCACGCGCTTCCCCGGCGAGTATCTTCAGATCACCCAACTCAACGGCATCCAGCAAGACATCGCACGCATGTTGGATGTTTCACCGCACTCCACCGTGAAGGATTACGAAGACATGATCGCGCGTCTCAACGGCGTGCCGATAGTCGTGGAGCAAACCATTGTCCTCCTCAAGAAAGGTCTTGCCGCAGGCATCACTCCGCCACGCATCACGCTGCGCGATGTCCCGCAACAGGTGCAGAACCAACTCGAGCCCGACCCGACGAAGAGCGCGTTCCTTCGCCCTTTCCAAAAGTTCCCCATCGAGTTTTCCGAAGCCAACAAGACGCGCCTCCGCCTCGCTGGTGAACTCGCACTGAAGGAAAAAGTTCTTCCTGCGTTCACCAAACTGCACGAGTTCATCGCCAGCGACTACGTCCCCGGCGCTCGCGAGACCATTGCTTGCGGCGACCTGCCCGATGGCAAGGCGTGGTACGAATTCAACGCCCGCGCCACCACCACCACGAAACTTTCCCCGCAAGAAATCCACAACATCGGACTCTCGGAAGTCGCACGCATTCACGCTGAGATGGACAAAGTCATCGCGACCTCCGGCTTCAAAGGCAGCTTCGATGAGTTCCTCGTGTTCCTCCGCAGCGATCCGCAATTCTCCTACACCAACGCCGCCGATCTGTTACGCGGTTATCGCGACATCTGCAAACGCGCCGACCCCGAACTCGCCCGGCTCTTCGGCAAACTTCCGCGTCTGCCCTACGGCGTGAAACCCATCCCCAGTTATGCCGAGAAATCCCAGACCACAGCTTACTATCAGCCCGGTTCACCCGATGCTGGACGTCCCGGATATTTTTACGCCAACACCTACGACATCAAAACGCGCCTCACTTGGGAAATAGAAGCACTCACCTTGCATGAATCCGTTCCCGGCCATCACTTGCAGATCGCGCTCGCGCAAGAACTCGACGGCATCCCCGACTTCCGCAAGCACGGGAGCTACACCGCCTTCGTCGAAGGCTGGGGACTTTACTCCGAAAGCCTCGGCACAGAGATGGGCTTCTACACCGACCCTTACTCGAATTTCGGTCGCCTCACCTACGAGATGTGGCGCGCAATCCGGCTCGTCGTGGACACCGGAATGCACTCGATGGGTTGGACTCGACAACAAGCCATTGATTACTTCCTCGCCAACGCCAGTAAGAATCAACACGACATCACCGTGGAAGTGGATCGTTACATCGTCTGGCCCGGCCAAGCCCTCGCCTACAAGATTGGCGAACTCAAAATCAAGGAACTCCGCGCCTATGCCACCAAAGAACTCGGCGACAAGTTCGACGTGCGCCAGTTTCACGATCAGGTTCTCGGCAATGCCGCCGTGCCGCTGGATGTTTTGGAATCGCGCATCAAGGATTGGGTGACTGCGATCAAAAGTGGTAAAAGTTAACCAAACCATTGTGGTAGAAACCCGACGGGAGAAAAACGAAGGCGCGACGGTTGCAAAGAACCGCCATGTCTGAAGCGGAACAGGGTATTCACTTGACCCACGCTTTGAACCTTACTTAACTCTACGGCGTTAGGTTCAAGTCATGTTCGCGCAAATTAAAAGCCTGTTCTCCAACGACATTGGGATAGACCTCGGCACTGCCAATTCTCTCGTCTATGTACGAGATCGCGGCATTGTTCTCAGGGAACCCTCGGTCGTGGCGATCCAGGCTGGTACGACCAACGTGCTGGCAGTAGGTGAGGAAGCAAAGCGTATGTTGGGCAGAACGCCCGGCAATATCGTGGCCATCAGGCCCATGAAGGACGGCGTGATTGCCGACTTCGAGATCACCGAAGCCATGTTGCGCCACTTCATCCAGAAGGTACATCATCGCAAACTCATCGCCCCACGCGTCGTGGTGGCGGTGCCTTCAGGAATCACGGAAGTGGAAAAGCGGGCGGTGAAAGATTCCGCCACTCACGCGGGCGCACGGGAAGTTTATTTGATCGAACAACCGATGGCTTCGGCTATCGGCGTCGGTCTGCCGGTTCATGAACCGGCGGGAAACATGATCGTGGACATCGGCGGTGGAACTTGCGAGATCGCAATCATCTCCCTGGCCGGTATCGTCTTCAGCCGCAGCCTGCGGGTGGGCGGAGACGAATTTGACGAAACGATCGTCGCGCACATGAAGCGAGCCTATAACCTAATGATCGGTGAACGCACTGCGGAGGAAATCAAGATTCGGATTGGATCTGCCTTTCCGCAGGAGCAGGAATTAACGATGGAAGTAAAAGGTCGCGATCTGAGTTCGGGGTTGCCTAAAACGCTGCCCGTACGCTCGGAAGAAGTGCGCGAAGCTTTGCAGGAGCCGCTTTCAAGTATATTGGAATCCATCCGCCTGACACTCGAACGTTGCCCGCCGGAACTTGCCGCTGATCTTGTGGATCGCGGCATCGTGATGGCTGGCGGCGGCGCGTTGTTACGCGGTATTGACCGGTTGGTCGCCGAGGAAACGGGACTGCCGGTTCACATTGCCGACGACCCGCTCACGGCTGTTGCCTTGGGCACGGGCCGGGTCTTGGAGGAACTCCAATTTCTCAAGCGCGTTACCAGCAGCACCAAGTAGTTAATCCCTCCTCTCGCGTTCGCCATGCTCTGCCCGGAGATTTCCGGTGCATGACGAACAATGTTTAAGCGGCCGTATTACATTCCGCTGGCCATCGTGGCCTTGTTGATTCTGCTGGTTCTCAACCTGCCGAACGGCACCACTGCGCGGATCAAGACTTCTCTCGGCAGTATTTTCCTGCCGCTGTTCGGCATCACGGGCGTCACCCAACAAGCCACAGCTCGCGCTGGAGATAACTTACTCCCGAAGTCCGAACTCATCGCTGAGAACAATTCGTTGCGGCGGCAGAATCACGAGTTGCGTTTGCAAATCGCCCAAGCTGCCACATCCTCGAACGAGAACGAACGGCTTCGGCAGTTGATCGGCTGGCAGAAACAGAATCGTTGGAACGTCAAACTCGCCCGCGTCATCCTGCGTGACCCCGCGAACTGGTGGCGGACAGTGCAGATTGATCTCGGCAGCAGGAATGGTTTAAGCAACAACCTCGCTGTGCTTTCGCCCGATGGCTTCCTCATCGGACGCGTCTCCTCGGTCAGTCTGACAAAGTCGCAAGTCGTTTTGATCGGCGATCCCAACTGCAAAGTTCCCGCGCTCGTCGAGAACGATGCTCGCAATCAAGGCGTGATTGTCGGTGGCGGCCCGCTGGATAATTCATTCGTCAATCTGACGCATCTCGCGAGCAGTGCGAACGTCAAACCCGGTCAACGCGTCGTCACCAGCGAACTCTCGGCGATTTATCCCAAAGGAATCTTGATCGGCCAGATCGCCGACAACGCGCGCTTGGTGGATTCAGGATTGATCACCGAAGCCGACGTGAAGCTCGCAGCGAATCTAAGTTCGCTCGAAGAAGTGTGGGTGTTGTTCCCATGATTGTATTACCCAACATCTTGATTTTGCTGACTGCGTTGCTCGTGGTTTTCTTCCAAGGCGCGTTCAATGGAGTCCGTCACCTGCTCGGCGCGCAAGTGGACTTGCTCCCTGCCCTGATGGTTTACACCGCATTGACGAGCGGCCCCGCGATGATGATGACGTTCGCGGTGTTCGGTGGATTGATGTTCGACACGCTCTCGGTGAATCCACTCGGCATTAGCGTGCTGCCGCTGCTGTTCATCGGTTTTCTGTTGCAACTCCGCCGAGACCTCCTGCTGCGAGAACAAATCTACGCGCAATTCACCTTGGGCTTGGTCGCCAGCTCACTTGCACCGGTGATGACGGTTTTGACTTTGTTCACGCTCGAGCAATCACCGCTGCTTGGTTGGGGTTCGCTTTGGCAATGGATCGTGATGAGCGTGGGTGGCGGCGTGGCGACACCGGTGTTTTTCTTTTTGTTCGACCGATTGAATCACGCACTCGGCTATCAACCGATCGTTGAATCCAGCTTCCGCGCAGATCGCGAAATCCGGCGTGGAAGAAATTAATCCCATGAGTCTCAAGCCTAAAGTCTCAAGTCTGAAGTTGACCGCCCACAATGCGGCGACTGTGCCGGTCTGCCGGAGCGCGGGCTTCAGCCCGCTTCAACGTGAAAGGTCGCTTGGGCTGAATTCAATTCCAGCGCACCACTTGACTTGGATGTTGAAGCGGCGTGAACGCCGCGCTCCGTCCGCGTTCCGCTCCTCAACAACTTTAGCCCTTAGCCCTTAGCCCTCAGACTGACACCCATGTTGATCTTCGACCAAATCCGCAAGAACGACGCGCAACTCCAGTTGCTGGCGTTGCTGCTTTGTGGCGGGTTGGCGGTGTTGCTGGCGGGACTTTGGTGGGTGCAGATCGTGAACGCCAGCCGCTATCGCGAAAGCGTCGAGACGCAATCCTTCCGCACAGTTCGTCTCGCCGCCGTGCGTGGAAAAATTCTCGACCGCAACGGCGTTGCACTCGCAGAGAACCGTCCCAGTTACAACGTCAGTCTCTACCTCGAAGAACTCAGCAGTGCGTTCAAGAAAGATTTCAAAGATACGCGCCCGAAAAGAGTTGTCACCACCGACCTGCCCTTCTGGAAAGATTGGCTCGGCATCTCGCCAGTCAAAACGCAATACGTCCGTCTGAATGATGAACAGTCCACACAAGTCATCCGCGCCTCACGTTATCGCGTGGTGCAAAACGTCGCCAACAAAGTCGCCGCCGTCCTACAGACTCCGCTCGCGCTGAACTACACCAACTTCACCCGCCACTACGAAACTGCCCGCTCCATGCCGTTTTGTGTCGTGAGCAATTTGTCACCGCTGCACGTCGCCCGGTTTGAGGAACAATCCGGAAATTCTCTTGGCGTGGATTTGGAGATTCAATCCAAGCGCTCTTATCCGCACAGCAACGTCGCCGCGCACGTCATCGGCTACGTCCGTTCCGACGATAGTTCCGCTGTTGGTGAGGACGCGTTCTTCTCCTATCGGATGCCAGACTATCGGGGACTCGTTGGCATCGAAGGCGGCTTCGATCAAAAACTCCGTGGACGTGCGGGCGCAAAATCCGTTCAAGTGAACAACCTCGGTTATCGTCAGGCGGAAAACATCTGGGAACAGGCCATGCCCGGACAAAACGTCGTTCTCACGCTTGATCTCGATGTGCAACGCGAAGCTGAAGCCGCACTGCGCAAAAATGATCCGACCCGACGCGGTGCAGTCGTCGTGATGGATGTTCGCACTGGTGATGTTCTGGCATTGGCGTCGAACCCCACGTTCAGCCCGAATCAATTCGCCCACGGTATTTCGCAACGCGACTACACCCAGATGCAGGAACTCACTGCCGAGAAGAACAGAGCCACCGCAGAAAATTATCAGGCCGGGTCAATCTTCAAAACCATTGTGGCGCTCGCCGCACTGGAAACACCGCAAGCGAAATTTAATCCGCACGAAACCTATCGTGTGGAAGCTAACCCAAACAAACCCACGGCTGGCATGATAAAGGTTGGCGATCAAACTTTCCGAGACACCGTTTCCCCCGGCGACTACGACCTGCGCCGCGCCATTGCCAAATCCAGCAATGCCTATTTCATCGCGTTGGGTTTGCGCCCCGGAGTATTTGATCGCGTCGTTGAGATTGGTCGCCATCTCCATCTGGGAGAAAAGTTCGACACAAATTCGCTTCCGTTGAAACAGAACGCCGCCGGACATTTTCCGACTGCCACTTCATCACAAAACTGGCTGGGAGGAGACAAGGCCAACATCTGCATAGGCCAAGGTAAAATGGACGTCACGCCATTGCAGGTTGCCGTGATGATCTCGGCTATCGCCAACGGTGGAAGTGTTTTGAAGCCGCGCCTTGTGGACCGGCTCGAATCTCAAGACCCGGCCAGCATCGAGCCGCCAACTGTTACTCCCCGCGCTCAAGTCCGCGATCAGCTTGGCGTGAGCAAGCGCAGTCTCGACATCCTTCGCGATGCGATGTTGTCCGAAACGGAATCGGAGGAAGGCACGGGAAAACATGTGCTCGGCTGCGGCTTCCGCGTTTGCGGCAAGACGGGGACAGCGGAACTCCAGAGTTTGCGTGAGGACGGCCAGAAGAAGAATACGACTTGGTTTGCGTCGTTTGCACCTTACGAATCGCCGCGCTACGCCGTCATCGTCATGGTCGAGAACGGTGTGGGAGGCGGCACAACATGCGCCCCGATAGCTCGCGATGTTTATGTGGCGCTGAAATCGTTTGAAACGCGCGCTCAACCAAAAACTTTGGCGGCCTCGACGAAATGAACACCATCGCCATCAACGAAAGTTCTCCGCGCGTGGATCGCCTGCAACTGGCGGCGATCTTCGGGCTGATGCTTGTTGGCGTGGCGTTCGTGTTTAGTGCGACGATGGTTCACGAATCCGCCGCCGCCCTGCCCCTCGTCAAACAACTCTGGTTTCGCCAGATCGTCTGGTACGTCATCGGTCTTGGTGGAGCCTTCACACTCTGCCTCGTGGATTATCACACACTCACGCGGTGGGCTGGCATCGCGTTCTGGATTTCCATTGTGTTGCTCGTGGCTGTGATGTTCTTCGGCACGACGCGCGGCGGTGCGAGACGCTGGTTCGATCTTGGCTTCTTCAGCCTGCAACCTTCGGAGTTTGCCAAACTCGCCTTCGTTCTCGCGCTCGGCAATTTCCTCAGTCGTCCGGTGGACGAACTGCGCCTGCCCATCAATTTCTGGAAAGCGCTCGGCATGTTGGCGATTCCGTTCGTGCTGATCATGAAAGAACCTGACCTCGGTTCTGCGCTCGTGTTCATCCCGACAGGTTTTGCGATGATGCTCGTGGCCGGTGTGCCCCGACGTTTTCTTTTCCGACTGATCGGTTTCGTCGGCGTGCTGGCGTCGCTGATTCTGGTGGACGTTTTGTTCGCACCGCCGAGTTGGCAGATCAAGCTGGAGGAATATCAACGCCAACGTCTGCTCGTTTATTTCGGCAAAGATTTTGCACCGCCCAATGCCACGCCGGAAGAGAAACGTAAAGCCCGCCAGTTGCAGCAGGAGAAATCCTACCAAGGTCAACAGGCATTGATCTCCGTGGGTTCGGGCGGATTCTGGGGACGCGGCTGGCGCGAGGGGCAACAGACTGCGCTCGGCTTTTTGCCGCCGGGCGCGGCGCATACGGATTTTATTTTCTCCGTCATCTCGGAGGAAAAAGGTTTTGTCGGGAGCGTGATGGTCATCACGCTGTACGCGGTGGTCCTCTTCACCGGATTGAGGATCGCAGGCCAGGCGCGAGATCGCTTGGGCAAAGTGCTGGCGGCGGGAGTGGTGACGCTCTTGTTCAGCCACATATTTATCAACATCGGAATGAACATCCGGCTCATGCCCGTGACAGGTATTCCACTGCCGCTGTTATCTTACGGCGGGTCTTCAGTGCTGGCCTCAATGATCGCTCTCGGCATGTTGCAAAATGTTCACATCTATCGAAAAGGATATTAACCATGAGTAACGGAAAACAATTCGGCGGAAGACGCCGACGCGGTGGGATGCGTTTCAAACCCAGCGGTGGCATGAATCAAAATCAACCGCCCAAGAACGACAAAGACGCCGTTGCCGCACGCGCCGACGCCGTCGGAGAAGTTGTCGGCGGACACGGGCAGGAGAAGCTGTTTGAACGCCGCCACACAGGCGAAATCGAACGCGCGGAAAACATCGCCGCAGGTCTGCCGCCCGAAGGCGCACCGGAAGTGTTGCCCGGTCAC
>JAYUAV010000366.1:0-2743 GCA_043741175.1 Verrucomicrobiota bacterium | reverse complement strand
GGTGTTTCGAGGCCGCAATAAATTTCATTGCCGCGATACCACACCGGAATCCGATGTCCCCACCAAAGCTGGCGGCTGATGCACCAGTCCTGAATGTTCGTCAGCCAGTGATCATAAACCTTCGCCCAGCGCTGCGGATGGAACTGCATCTTGGCGGAGCGCCGGTTTCCAAACCGGCTCGTTTCATCGTTCCCCGTCGAGCCGATTTGGAAATCGGCGCTCCCCTCCTGCTCCACGCACGCCTTGGATTGCTCCACGGCGGGATATTTCAAGAACCATTGCTCGCTCAAACGCGGTTCAATCGGCACGTCGGCGCGCTGGCTGAAACCGACGTTGTTCTCGTAGGGCTTTTCTTCCACGAGCACGCCGAGTTCCTTCAGCCGCTCCACGGCAACCTTGCGCGCCTCGAAACGATCCAAGCCCGCAAGCCCGTCGCCGGCGAGGTCGTTCATCGTGCCGTTGGCGTTCATGATGTCCACGAGCGGCAGCTTGTGGCGCGCACCGATCTCGAAGTCCGCCTTGTCGTGCGCGGGCGTGACCTTGAGTACGCCCGTGCCGAATTCAAAATCCACATGGTCGTCGCCGATGATGGGGATGAGCTTCTGTTCGCGCGGCAACTGGATGGGCAGCGGGCGCACGATGTGTTTGCCGATGAGATGCGCGTAGCGCGGGTCTTTCGGGTTCACGGCCACGGCGGTGTCGCCGGGGATGGTTTCGGGCCGCGTAGTGGCGATGGTGAGCCACGTATCGGTGAGGCGGGTGTCTTCCAAAGTAGGGCAGGCGTCTCGCCTGCCCAGCGAATGCGCAGCGTTCGCGTCGCTGTTTTCTTTCGCGCCTTCGGCGCTGGGCAGGCGAGACGCCTGCCCTACTTTTTCTGCGACCTGCACCTTGAAGTGATACATGAAACCTTTCTGCGGTTTCATTTCCACTTCCTCGTCGGAGAGCGCGGTCTGCGAGACGGGGCACCAGTTCACCATGCGTTTGCCGCGGTAGATGAGTCCCTTCTTGTAAAGCTCCACGAATACCTTTTGCACGCAGCGCGAATAGTCGGCGTCCATCGTGAAGCGTTCGCGCGACCAATCGCACGAGCAGCCGAGTTTCTTGAGCTGGTTGATGATGATGCCGCCGTGCTTTTCTTTCCACACCCAGACGCGTTTCAAGAACTCCTCGCGGCCGAGGTCGTATTTGGTTTTGCGTTCCTCTTTCTTGAGCGCCTTCTCCACCTGCACTTGCGTGGCGATGCCGGCGTGGTCGGTGCCGGGCAGCCAGAGGACTTCCTTGCCGTCCATGCGCGCCTTGCGGCTGAGGATGTCCTGGATGGTGTTATTGAGGACGTGCCCCATGTGGAGCATGCCGGTGACGTTCGGCGGCGGAATGACGATGGAGAACGCCGGGCGCTTCGCGGACACGCGCGCCGGGTCGGCGGTGAAGCAGCCTTGCTTCACCCAGAAGTCATACCATTTGTCCTCAACGGACTGCGGTTCGTAGGCTTTGGGAATCTCGGTCATGTCAAAATTGTTTTAACCACGGATGGACACGGATAAACACGGATAAGGGACTAGAGAACGATGCGTTCCCACTCTAATCGAGCGTTCTTGAAATTCAGGATCAGACCGACGCGGAGTTTGGTGATGCGAAGGTAATTCAGCATCTGGCCACGCTCGTGATCGGTTATGCGGTCAATCACCTTCGTATCCACAATCACCGACCCAAATGCGATTAGGTCGGGAATAAACTCACCGACTTGAACAGTTCGGAAACAAACCGGGAAACTCCGTTGTTGGTCAAAGGTAATCGAGTTCTGCTTGAACAAGACCACCAGCGAGTTTTCGTAAATCTTCTCATTGAGTCCATGGCCAACCTCGTTAAGCACGTCGAACGCAAAGCCGATAATCTTCTGCGTTTCATCCTTCAGCAGCAGCTTTGTGTTTTCAGGATGGTGCAAATTCAATTTTGAATCCGTGTTCATCCGTGTCCATCCGTGGTTAAATCACTTCTTCAACAGCGCGAACTCCAGGGAGTCCACCAGCGCTTCGAGCGAGGCTTCGATGATGTTGTCGTGGACACCGACGGTGCCCCATTCGCGTTTGCCGTCGGTGGATTCGATGAGCACACGGGTCTTGGCGGCGGTGCCGGTGCTGGACTCAAGGATGCGCACCTTGTAATCGGTGAGCTTCACCTGCTTGAGCTTGGGGAACGACTTCACGAGCGCGGCACGCAGGGCGTTGTCGAGCGCGTTCACCGGGCCGTCGCCTTCCGCCACTTCGTCGTGGACTTTCTTGCCGACGCGCACGCGCACCGTGGCGTCGCAAACAGATTGCTTCGAATCGCGGCGCATTGAGACGTGATACTTCTCCACTTTGAACGACGCCTCTGTCTTGTGATCCAAGATTCCGCGCATGAGCAAGGACAGTGACGCCTCGGCGGCTTCGTATTCGTAGCCTTGCGATTCAAGCTCCTTCACGCGCGAAGTGATTTCGCGGGTTTCGGGCGCGTCCGGCGCGAGCTTGAGACCAAGCTCCTTCGCCTTCATCAAAATGTTTGTGCGGCCCGACATGTCGCTCACGAGCACGCGACGATGATTGCCGACGGCCTCGGGGTTGATGTGCTCGTAACTGCGGCCCACGCGTTCGATGGCGTGGACGTGCATCCCGCCCTTGTGCGCAAAGGCCGTTTGACCAATCCACGGCGCGCGAACGTCGTGGCGGAGGTTCGCGACTTCGTTCACGAACTCGGAAAGTTC
>JAYUAV010000365.1:0-6154 GCA_043741175.1 Verrucomicrobiota bacterium | reverse complement strand
GTGCCCATCGGCATCAAGGACGTGCTTGCGGTCAAAGATCATCCGCTCAATTGCGGCTCGAAAATTCTTGGCAACTTCGTTTCGCCCTACGATGCGACGGTGATTGAAAAACTCAAAGCTGCGGGCGCGATCATCTTTGGTCGGTTGAACATGGACGAGTTCGCGATGGGCAGTTCGACGGAGAATTCCGCATTCGGCATCACGCGCAATCCGTGGGACACAACGCGCATTCCGGGCGGCTCGTCGGGCGGTTCAGCAGCAGCGGTCGCAGCGGATGAAGTCATCGCCACGCTCGGCACGGACACGGGCGGTTCGATCCGCCAACCCGCCGCGCTGTGCGGTTGTGTGGGCATGAAGCCGACTTACGGTCGCGTCTCGCGCTACGGCTTGGTGGCATTTGCGTCGTCGCTCGATCAGGTCGGGCCGTTCAGCAAAGACGTGCGCGACAATGCGACGTTGTTGAATGTCATCAGCGGTTATGACAAACGCGACTCGACCAGCGTGAATCAACCCGTGCCGGATTACACCAAAGCACTGGATGGAAATATCAAGGGTCTGCGGATCGGTTTACCCAAAGAATACATGATTGGCGGGCTTGATCCTGAAGTGAAAGCCGCCGTGGACGCAGCGGTGAAGCAGTTGCAATCTCTCGGCGCGACGGTGGAAGAAATTTCCCTGCCGCACACAGATTATGCGGCGGCGACTTATTACATCATCGCGCCTGCTGAAGCGTCGGCAAACCTCGCGCGCTTCGACGGCATCCGTTACTGCGCTCGCGTGGATGGCGCGGATCCGATTGAGCTTTATTCCAAGACGCGCGGCGCAGGTTTCGGCCCGGAAGTGAAACGCCGCATCATCCTTGGTACTTACGTTCTGAGCAGCGGTTACTACGACGCGTATTATCTCCGCGCCCAAAAAGTCCGCACACTCATTCGGCAGGATTTCCTCAAGGCGTTCGAGAAGGTGGACGCCATCATCACGCCTACGACACCGACAGCGGCGTTCAAGATCGGCGAGAAGTCGGATGATCCGTTGCAGATGTATCTCTCCGACGTGTTCACCATTTCCTGCAATCTCGCGGGCATCTGCGGCGTGAGTTTGCCGTGCGGCTTTACCAAGTCACCCAAACTGCCCATCGGCCTGCAACTGCTTGGCAAACCGTTCGGGGAAGAAGTGATGTTGAAGATCGCCCACGCCTACGAGCAGAGTACAGGCTGGCATAAGGAACGCGCGACGATTGGAGTGTAATTGGAGCGCGGAGTTGCAGAATTTATTTCCGAACAGATGTTTGCCTGTAAGGGTCAATCCATCAGACCGACGAACGGATGAAGTAATTATGAAATACCTTTTTGCCATGACACTAATGGGCGCGACGGTTTTGCTGGCTGGCTGCAACTCAGCGACGCGCCCCGCAAATCAAGCTGCCGCTAATCCCACTTCCACCGCTGAAACCTCCAATACAAACATGAACCCGAAAATCACCAAGACAGATGAAGAGTGGAAAAAGGAACTGACGCCGGAACAATACGCCGTCCTTCGCCAGAAGGGAACGGAGCGCGCGTTCACCGGCGAGTTTTGGAACACGAAGGACAAAGGTGATTATCGCTGCGCTGGCTGCGGCGAATTGCTGTTTGCGTCGGACACGAAGTTTGATTCCGGCTGTGGCTGGCCAAGTTTTTACGCGCCTGCAAACTCGAAGGTCGTCGCAGAAGCCGATGACGGCAGTCATTTGATGAAGCGCACTGAAGTTCTCTGCGCCAAGTGCGGAGGACATCTCGGCCATGTGTTCGACGACGGCCCAAATCCGACCGGACTGCGCTATTGTATCAACTCGGCATCGCTCAAGTTCGAGGGCAAAAAGTAGCGGGAGGCATCCGTGCCTGCCGTAGAGCCGGGCGACGTTTACCCCCCGAAAGCATTCGGGACTCGTCGCACGGACTAAGCTGCACCGCAGTGGCACGAGCGTTTTGTCTCTACGACGCACCGCTGGACGCAGTGCTGCTGGGACGACAAGTCGCCACACTCCAAATCCGTCTCTCGCCCGCCACACGCTGACCGATGCTTTAGGTCGAACCCATCTGCGAGCTTCCATCGGGCTGGGGTTTTCTTGTTGGCTGAACTCATGAGCGGCGGGCGTTGAGCCGTAGAACGACGACGATAGCAAGAAAGGAGGTGTGTGATGTCATCATCAACAGGCGCACCCTCTGCTGGAAGCCGGAAGGCGGCTTTCTACTGCGCAAGCTACTTGCTTCTTTGCTTGTCCTCCCCCAAAGACGCATCCAGACACCGGCATCACAAAGCGGACGCGTGGTAACCCCAAATGTCGGCTCTTTGAGGAATACACTCGCGATGGAAAGCCCGACTTGGAGCTTTGCAACCCGTTTTTCCGTCACTGGAAAACTTGCCAGCGGCGTTCCAATCCCTAAAGCTCTCCCGTATGAATCTGTTCTCCCGAATCCTCGCCGTTTTGCTTTGCACCACCAGCGTTGTGCTGGCGCGGACTGATGTGGATGTTGAATCGCATGCACTCATCACCACGCGCGATCTCAACGCCATCTTCAACGGCAAGACTCTGGACGGCTGGATCAAGCGCGGTGGCAAGGCGACTTATACGGTGGAGGATGGCGTGATTGTGGGCACTTGCAACGTCAAGAGCGGCGGCAACACGTTTCTCTGCACGGAAAAAGAATATGGCGATTTCATCCTTGAACTGGAGATCAAGGCGGACAAGGGATTGAACTCTGGCGTGCAGATTCGCAGTCATTGTTTTGAAACGGAAACCACGTACGACTTCGGGAGCAAGTCCATCAAGATTCCTGCGACCCGCGTTCACGGCTATCAAGTGGAGGTGGATCATCAGGCGGGGCGACGCTGGAGCGGCGGCATCTACGACGAGGCGAGGCGCGGGTGGTTGTTTCCACTGGGCACGAACTCCTCCGCTGGACTCGCGTTCAAGATCGGTGAGTGGAACAAGTATCGCATCGAGTGTCGCGGAGCTTCCATCAAGACGTGGGTGAATGACATTCCTGCTGCCGATCTCGTGGACGCGGAGACGCTCAAAGGTTTCATCGGTTTGCAGGTTCACTCTGCCGACAAGCCAGAATATCAAGTGCGCTTTCGCAACGTCCGGCTCAAAGACCTTGGTGATCACGCTTGGAAACCAGCTTGGAACGGAGTGAATTTTGAAAACGCTCACATCATCGGCAAAGGCGATTGGAAGATTGAGAACGGCGTCATCCACGCCACGCATGTGAAGACCGAAAAAGAATACAGCCATCTCGTCACGGATTACGATGTCACCGACTTTACGATGCGGCTCAAATACAAGGCCGTGAAAGGCAACAGTGGGTTTTATTTCCGCATTGAAGAAAAAGGTTTCAGCGGCGTCACAGGATTTCAGGCGGAGATTGATGCGGAGAAGGACGCGGGCGGACTTTACGAAACGAATGGTCGCGGCTGGGTTACTCAGCCGAGCGAGGCGGATGTGAAGACGTGGTTCAAGCCGCAGGATTGGAATACGATGACGGTGATAGCGAAGGGCAATCGCCTCTCGGTTTCGGTCAATGGCCACAAGTCTGCGGAGTTGTTGAACGACATGGGCCGGGCGTCCGGCAAATGCGCGCTGCAACTGCACGGCGATCAGGATGTGGAAGTGTTCTTCAAGGACATCGAGGTTTTGGAATAACGATCACCCGATTGAAACACATGAAACACATTAAAGAAAAAATCATCATCGCACTCTCGGTGCTTCCGCTGTTCGTTTTCTGTTCGTGCGCTGCGCCGAAATCACCCGCGCCTTCCAATCCCCTCGGTGTTCGCATCACGCAGACCAACGACGTTCTTCGCGTGGAACTCAACGGCAAACATTTCACGGATTATTATTTCACGAACGTCCCGCGCCCGTTCTGTTATCCGATCATTGGCCCCGGCGGCGTGGCCATGACTCGCAACTTCCCGATGCGTACTGTGCCTGGCGAAGAATTAGATCATCCGCATCATCGCTCGCTATGGTTCTCGCATAGCCCGGTGAACGATGTGGATGTTTGGACAGAAAAATCCACGACAGGCCGCATCGTGCATCGCGGCTTTGCCGACATCGCGTCCGGCGTGAACACTGGTTTCATCAAAACACTGAACGACTGGGTTGCGCCCGATGGAAAGATTCTTTGCTCGGATGAACAGACCGTCCGTTTTCACGCGCCGACGAGCGGCGCGATCACTCTGGACTTTGAAATCACCATCAACGCTTCGCACGGTGATGTTACGTTTGGCGATTCCAAGGAAGGCTCGTTCGCCATCCGCGTCGCTGAATCCATGCGCGTCCTGCAACCCGCAAAGAAAGGCGAAAAGGCTCGCCCCGGCGATGGCCACATTGTCCTCAGCACTGGCGAGCGCGACGATGGCGCATCCGCCGCCGCCGCGAAAGACGCCAAGCGCGAAGCCGTCACTTGGGGCAAACGCGCTGCGTGGTGCGATTACTACGGCCCCGTGGACGGCAAGATCGTTGGCTTCGCGATCATGGATCATCCCACCAATCCGCATCACCCGACGTGGTGGCATGTGCGCGATTACGGATTGTTCGCCGCGAACCCCTTTGGCCAACATGATTTCGAGAGCCTCTCTGATAAACACGCGGGCGACTTGAAGATCGCCGCCGGTCAAAGCGTCACGTTCCGTTACCGCGTCATCATTCACGAAGGCGACGAGAAGCACGCCCACATCGCCAAGCTGTATGATGACTTCACCAAAACCCAATCTCCAACCAACAAGTAGCTCAACCCTTAAACCATTCTCCAAATGAATCGCAGACAATTTCTCAAAAGCTCGCTGCTTACCAGTGCGTCATTGAGCCTCGCGCCCGCGCTCGCTCGCTCGCAATCCACCAACGTCAACGCCCAGATTGTTGGCGCGAACAATGACATCCGTGTCGCCATCGTCGGTATGAACGGCCGGGGAAAAAACCACCTCGACGGTCTTGCCGGGCAGAAGGGTGTGCGTATCGTTGCGATTTGTGACGTGGACTCTGCCGTGTTGGACAAGATCAGTGCTTACACGAAAGAGAAATTCAACTTCACGCCACAGACCTATCAGGACTACCGAAAGCTTCTGGAGAACAAGGATATTGATGTCGTCACGCTCGCCACACCGAACCACTGGCATTCACTCGGTGGTATTTGGGCGGCACAAGCAGGCAAGGATGTCTATGTCGAGAAGCCGATTTCTCACAACCTCTGGGAAGGCCGCAAGCTCGTGGAAGCTGCGCGCAAATACGGTCGCATCATGCAGGCGGGCACACAGACGCGCTCCAGCTTCGCCATCAAGGAAGCCATCGCGTGGTTGCGCGCGGGCAATCTCGGCAAGATCAAACTCGCGCGTTCACTTTGTTACAATCGCCGCGACACTATCGGCAAGGCGACAGAACCCTGCAAAATTCCTGCCACGGTGGATTACGATCTGTGGTGCGGACCCGCGATGAAGGAGAACGAGATTATGCGTAAAAGGTTTCACTACGACTGGCATTGGCAATGGCCGATGGGCAACGGCGATCTCGGTAATCAAGGCGTGCATCAGGTGGACATGGTGCGTTGGGCGCTTGGTTATGACGAAGTCGCACCGCGCGTGTTTTCGCTGGGCGGACGGCTGGGTTACGACGACGACGGCACCACACCCAACACGATGATCTCATGGCTTGATTACAAGGACGTACCTGTGATCTTTGAAGTGCGCGGTTTGCCTACGAAAGCTGGCGACGACAAGATGGATCAATATCGCGGACAACGCGGCGTGAGCGCGGTGTTCGAGTGCGAAGGCGGATTCATGATCTTCCCGAACTACACCACTGCCATCGCTTTCGACAAAGACGCGAAAGAGATCAAGAAGTGGGAAGGCTCTGAGAATCACTATTCCAATTTCATCAAAGCCGTGCGCAGCCGCAAAGTTTCCGATCTCAACGCGGACATCCTTGAAGGCCATCTCTCCGCCGCCATCTCGCATCAGGCGAACATCTCGTATCAACTCGGCAAAACGAAATCGCCTGACGAAGTCCGTGATGCCGTGAAGAACGAGAAAGGCGTGGCCGAAGCGTTGGGCCGCATGGAAGAACATCTCGTGGCGAACAACGTGGATTTGAAGAAAGCCACGCTCACACTCGGCC
>JAYUAV010000364.1:0-6212 GCA_043741175.1 Verrucomicrobiota bacterium | reverse complement strand
TGTCCACTCTGGAGCATCGTGACGGCGCACTGATGGCTCGGCTGTCCGGCATCCGAGTGAACGAGACGATGCAATGCCTCGGACTGAGCCACCGCGAAGACACTCAGGAACAAGGCAGCCAGCGCGCCTTCCAGCAATTAGCGGCGGCTCACAGCCTTGATCCAGTCATGTTGCAATAAATTCATTCGCGCAGTTTCAATTCAGCAGAATCCATGCAAAGCGGCAACGGTGATATTTGCAAGTCGCTTGCATTTCAGGCGCGGCGAAGTTTGGAAATCCCACCCGCCAACAACAGCGCGATTCCCAGCGTACACACGATTGCCGCACCCGTGGGCAAATCGCTCTTGAACGACCAATACAATCCCGCGCCACTCGCCAGCGTCGCCACAAGCCAGCCCACCAGCAATCGCATCGGTAACGAACCCACGAGAAACGTTGCGCTCGCGGCGGGCACGATGAGATACGAGAACACCATCAGCACGCCGCCGACTTGCACAAAGCTCGTCACAATCAATCCGAACAGCGCGTAGAACAGAAAATCCCAGAACCGCACGTTAAGCCCGCCCTGCTCCGCATGGTCGTGATCGAACGAGAGCTTGATGAATTGTTTGCGGAAGATGAAATGCACCACGCCGATGACGGCATAGAGCGCGGCGGTCTTGCCAATTTCCTGGGGTGTCACAGTCAGCAGGTCGCCCACGAGCGTGCGCTGCAATTCCTCCTTGCCGTGCGGACTCTTGCTCATCAATAAAATCCCCGCCGCCGCCGCGACAACGTAGATGATGCCGATGAGCGCCTCCTGCGGCACCTTTGCATGTTTGGAAGAACGCGTGAACGTGAACACCAATGCTCCCGCTAGCGTGAAACCGAGCGACCAGAAATAATTATGCGGGTCATCCGGCTCGTGACCGAGATACAAGCACACGCACGTCCCCAGCGTGGCCACCTGCGCAAGCGCAAGATCAACAAAGATGACTTCGCGCCGGATGATGTGCAGCCCGTAATATACGAGGATGCCCGGCAACACCAAACACGCCACCAGCGGCCATTTCATTACGGAAAGTATTTCAGTCATAGTTTTTTAGTGGCGGTCTAAGATCGCCGAAAAGAGCGGTGCTCATAGAGTGCCGCTATAGTTCACTTCGTTTCGCCCAGCGCCTTCGCCAGTGAGTTCACGAGATAATCCAGCAACACGATGTAACTGTCCGTTCCTTTCACCCCACCTGGCATCTGCGCCACGTCCACCACCTTGGCGTCCGTGCTGCGAGCCACCGTCTCGGCAGTTTTACGATTCAGATACGGATCAACAATAATCACGCGTGCGCGTTGCTCCTTCATCTTCGCGATGATGTCCGCCAGATGCGCAGGTGACGGCGGAATGCCCGGCTTTGGTTCGAGAAACAAATCCATCTCCAATCCGAAGCGCTCGGCGAAGTACGGCCACGACTTGTGATACGATACCACCTTCGCGCCCTTGAAGGGCGCGAGTTTGGCCGCCCACTCGGCGAGCTTTGCGTCGAGCGCGTCGGTGAATTTCATTGCGTTGGCGCGATACGCTTCCGCCGCACTGGAATCGAGCTTGGCGAATGCATCAGCCAGATGTGCGGCGATAATCTTCGCATTCACCGGATCAATTACGAAGTGCGGATTGCCCAGCGGATGAATGTCGCCCTCTGCGCGCGTCATTTGCGACGGCACTTCCAACATGCGCATGCCTTTGTTGCACAAGATGCGACCGGGCTGGCCGGACGCGAGTTTCGGATTCCGCGCGCCCGCGAGCAGCGGCGGCAGCCAGCCAATCTCCAATTCTGCACCGCCTTCGACGAGAGCATCAGCGCGATTGAGCTTCACGATGAAGCTGGGCTTCGCGTCCACGAAATGCGGGTCTTCCGTGGGCCGCGCCAGCGTGGTGATTTCGACTTTGTCGCCGCCAACTTCCTTCGCGATGGCCGCGAGGTCCGGCGTGGTGACAACAATGTTTAGTTTCGCCTGCGCGCCAACTGCGAGCAGGACTCCGAACATGCCGAGTAAAAGTTTTTTCATAAAATTTAACCTGTGTTTTATTCGTGTTAATCCGTGGCTAGAACTTGTGCGCCGCATGCGCGCCCATAAGGAATTCAAACTGCAACCAGACCGAGTGATCTTCGCCGATCCCATCACGGTCGTCGTAGTTGTATTGCAATCGAATCTTGGAAAATTCCGTCGGATACCAAGTGAGGTTCGGCGAGATGCGCCAGCGCGTTGCGCGCGATAGATCATCTCCATATAATTTTTCATAAGCGGCTTTATCACCGGTCACGAAATCACCACGCAGCCCGGCGACCCAGCCCGACTTGAAGCCCCACAACAACTGCGAATACGCGCCCCAGTCGGTGACGGTTTCGCGCGGAACAAAGTCCGCAACAGTGTCGCCGGCCAAATCAACCGTGGTTGACGCGCCCGCCTGATACTTGCGAAGCATCGCCTCCGTCTGCCAGCTCACGAACGGAAAACCTGCGTGCGCGTTTTCCGGTTTCCATTTCCAATACAAGTCCACGCCGTAAATCTGCGTATCCGTGTCCGCGCCCGAACCGTTCGGACCGAACGCCGCCGATGCACCTGCGAGCAAAGTTTGCGTATCCGTCACATCAAACGAAGCCACATAGCGCGCCGAGTAAAGCATATCACCCCCAGACTTCACACGGCTCGCATCGTGGATGCGACCGAGATAGCCTGCGCCGCCGTGGTCACTGCGGAAACTTGCCGCTGTGCCGCCTTGACTGTTTTGCACGCCGAAGAAAAGCTCCGAGTAGAACGGGGTCGGCGCGAGCCACGAGAGCCGCGTGCCGACATTTCGCATCCCATCCGGGCCGAGGAACCGCCCATTGACGAGCGGCTGATCCGCGAACGCCCACGAGTGCGGATGCTGCGGATTCAACCGGCCAAACTCGGTGAAATACTGCCCTGCCTTGAGTTGCAGGTTGCCCGGCAGTGAAGTGGTTTCGGCATACATCTCTTCCAGTTCGAGGAACGATTCACCGGCGGAATCAATCTGGAGCACGACATTGGCCTGCCCCCGAAAATACGGATCCACGGCACCGCTCAATGTCAGTTCCACGTTTTGCACGGTGAACCCGCGCTGATTCGGATCATGCCCGCCGAGTTGCGTGCCACCCTCGATGTCGCTCGCCGTCGAGCCGCCCGCCGCAAACAGTCCGTCCAAAGAGATGTCCATGTAACTCCCGCCCTTTGACACACGCGCGGGATCGGTGGGTTTCCAGTTGCTAGCGGCAACGGGCGCAACTTCAGGAATCACCTCCACCGTTGCCGCCGGTTTTTGCTCAATACTGCCGAGCTTTTGTTCGAGCGACAACATCCGCTCGCGCATCTCGCGGAGTTCCTTCCGCAATTGCTCCACGTCATTTGTTTCCTGCGCGCTGACTGCACTCACAGCCAGAACCGACGCGATCCAAACACCACTCCACTTCAAAAAATTCTGCTTCATAAAAGTTTCTTCCAAAGATTTCCCGGCACGCCTCAATGAGAACGCGCCACAACTAAAAAGGGTTAAAAGAATCCTGCCCACACGGGCCGGACCAACAACAAGAATTACGACTGGGAAGAAACGGAAGCGGGCGGGCCGCGACTCGGCGCGACCGAAAGATCAATCACGCACGGCAGAGCGGTTTGAAAGGACGAAAGTGTCCAAGCGACAGACAGCGAAATGAAAACCTCTGACACGGTGACAACCGGCGCATCCAACTGTCCTTTGGCAATCGTGCAGACCGCGCAAGGAGTTTGATCATGATCCGCCGAGGCATGCAGTTGGTTGTGCAACCAATGGCAGGTGGACGCCAGCGTCAGCAATAAAACCAGCCCCGCCAGCAAACCTGCCAAGGCAGGCTTGAGTGAACTCAGTTTCCATTGAGACAACGGACGCATCTGATTTGATTTGAGCAAAGCCAATGCCGGGGCACAAGGTTTTTGCGATAGGCTTTTGCGATCTAATTCCTTCGCACCTTTGCGCTTTTGCGTTCAAAATATCCCACCTCGCTCCGGCTGAAAAGTGCGGGTGCGACCCGAAATGGCGGTGACGAAATTTGATGGAGCGCGGCTGCCCTCAGCCGCAGCGGGCGGAACGACAGCAGACGCCCGAATTGTACGCGCTCCATCTGTCACCAACTGACCGCCACTTCGGGTCCGCACTCGAAAAGTACTGACAGCTTGCAATTCATGCGGGTTGAGCGAATCATTTATCAAACCTTGTGAAATTGCACCGTATCCACACAACCCCTCCGGCAATCTTGTGCCGGAAAAACGGATATGCATTCACCCTGATCGAACTGTTGGTGGTCATTGCCATCATTGGGATTCTTGCTGCGATGCTTCTCCCCTCCTTGAACAAAGGCAAACTCAAGGCTTTTGGCATCACTTGCATGAACAACCATCGCCAGCTTTCACTAGCATGGCGGATGTATTCTGACGAGAACAACGACGTGCTGCTTTTCGCGAGCGGCTTGTGGCCGTGGACTTCAAATGACCCAGATGTCTGGGTGAGCGGCTGGATCAATCACGATCCCAACAACCGCTCGAACTGGGATATTGATCAGGACATCTCCAAAAGTCCTCTCTGGCCTTACTGCGGAAAATCCCCCGCCATCTGGAAATGTCCCGCTGACCACTCAACGATCACGGTTGGCGGCGAAAAGAAAAATCGAGTCCGTAGCATGTCCATGAATATCTGGCTCGGCGGCTTTCGTGGAACGGATCAGGGACTTTCTGGAAGTCAGGACGGCTGGGCCTTGGGCGGAGGCAAGTGGCGGATCTTTCTGAAAGAGTCACAACTCAACGATCCCGGCCCTTCAAAAACGTTCGTCTTTCTCGACATGCGCGAGGACAGCGTTGACGTCGGAAATTTTGCGACGGATATGACAGGCTGGTCTGACAAGCCGAGCAGCATCGGCTTTTACGATTTGCCCGGGAACTATCATCACCTAGCGAATGGTTTTTCTTTTGCAGACGGACATTCGGAGATTCATCGCTGGCGCGACCCGCGCACGATGCCGCCCTTGGTCAAGGACGGTTACGCGAACGACTCATTTCGTTCGCCCAACAACGTTGATGTGCTGTGGTTGCAGGAACATTCCACCCGGCTGCTATCCCCTGCTCTGCCGTAATTAGCATCACCGCTCCACAACTCGCTTGTAACTCTGGATTCCCTCGGTGATCGCGCGCGCCATCTGGCGACGATACTCCTCGGTGAAAATCTTCTTCCCTTCTGTCGGATGCGACAGAAACCCAGCTTCGATCAGCGCGGCAGGCATCATCGCCTCGCGCAACACTTCAAACCGTGCGCGCCGCACGCCGCGATCCTCGCTATCGAGATTTCGCACAAGGGATTTTTGGATATGATAAGCGAGCAGAAGGTTTTTCGAGTTGTTACGATTGCCCGGATAAGAACCTGAACCCGATCCCTCGCCACGCGCATTCGTCGAGGCTGCCCCGACTGGCGTCATGGAATAAACCTCCGAGCCGCGCGCCTCATCTCGACCGCTGCTCGTGCCATTGAAATGCAAACTGATGAACACGTCCGCCCCGCGTTGCCGCGCGATGTCCGCGCGCGTGGTCAGCTCGATGAACCGATCCGACGTGCGCGTGAACACGACCTTGAATCCAGCCTTCTGCAATTGAGTGCGCAGTTCCGCAGCGAGCCGGAGCGTGTAATCCTTTTCCTGTCGTCCGAGCGCGCGATTGCCGGGGTCTTTGCCGCCGTGCCCGGCGTCGAGGCAGATGACCTTAACCTTTTTTCCGGTGTCGTTTCGAGGTGCAGCCAACAGCGGGCGAAACGTGGAATCAATGTCGAGTTGTGAGATGTAAATGGCGTCGCCGCGCGAAACGAGCGGGTGAAGCAGCCAGAGTTGGAGTCCGTTGAAACGCGCTTCACGCGAGCTGACCTCGAACTGGATTTTTGCGGCAGAGTTTGTCAGCAAGAATGTTTCGTCGCGTTTGATCCAGCGCGCTTGAAGCCCTTGCCACTTCGCCCACTCAGTAACGCGCACGTAATCGGTGTCACGGATGCGCGCGGTGTAATTCGCGGCACGAGTCGTCGCCGCAGTCAGCGTGAGCCAGACAGCGAGAATTACGACAGTGAAACGATGCAACATACGAGCGCACTTTGCCGGGGGACGGGCGAGCGTTCAAGGTTGGAGTTTAAGTTGGAGTTCAAGCTTTAG
>JAYUAV010000363.1:0-3097 GCA_043741175.1 Verrucomicrobiota bacterium | reverse complement strand
CTTGTCTCCGCTTTCCTTGCCTGAGCGACTTGTCGCTCAGGCAGAGCCGCGCAGAGCGGCTCGGCGTGCGGCTGGGTTCGCCTTCTGTAACGCAAGCGTCTTTCTCCGGGCACCGCACCGCTGGACGCGGTGCTGCCGGGACGACTTGTCGTCCGGCAGAAAAGCGGCGACATGTCGCCGCACTCCACATTTTACCTGCAACGCGCCAAACTTGACCGGCAATTCCACCCACATCCCTGAAGAAATACTTTGAATGAAAATAAAAACTAACCGATCCAAACCTACCGCGCCGATGACGCGTCTGCCCAAGTGCCGCAGTGGCATTCAGGGGCTCGATGAAATCACCGACGGCGGATTGCCGCGCGGACGGCCCACGTTGGTGTGTGGCGGCGCCGGTTGCGGCAAGACGCTGCTGGCCGCGGAATTTCTCGTGCGCGGCGCGGTGCAGTTCGACGAGCCGGGCGTGTTGATGGCGTTCGAGGAAACGGAAAAAGAACTGACCGCCAACGTCGCCTCGCTCGGCTTTGATCTCGCGGGTTTGGTTCGGCGCAAAAAAATCGTGGTGGATTACGTCCACGTCGAGCGCAGCGAAATGCAGGAGAGCGGCGAGTATGACTTGGAGGGGTTGTTCGTGCGGCTCGGTCACGCGATTGATTCCATCGGCGCCAAGCGCGTGGTGTTGGACACGTTGGAAGTGCTGTTCGCCAGTCTGCCCAACGAAGCCATCCTGCGCAGCGAACTGCGTCGGCTTTTCCGCTGGCTCAAGGACAAGGGCGTCACCGCCGTCATCACCGCCGAGCGCGGGCGCGAGTCGCTGACGCGCCACGGACTCGAAGAATACGTCTCCGACTGCGTCATCCTGCTGGATCATCGCGTCAACGACCAGATCGCCACGCGGCATCTGCGGGTGGTTAAATATCGCGGCGCACTGCACGGCACGAATGAATTTCCATTTCTCATCGGCGACGAGGGCATCAGCGTGCTGCCCATCACGTCGCTGGCGTTGAATCACAAAGTGTCCGGCCTGCGCATTGCCACCGGCATTCCCCGGCTCGACGCGATGCTGGGTGGAAAGGGATTCTTTCGCGGCAGCAGCATTCTGATCTCAGGCACGTCCGGCACCGGCAAGACCATCGTCGCCGCCAACTTTGCGCAAGCCGCCGCCCGGCGCGGGGAGCGCGTGCTCTTCTTCTCGTTCGAGGAATCGCCGAACCAGATCATCCGCAACATGCACTCCATCGGCTTGCGCCTAGAGCCGCTGGTCAAGCGCGACTTGCTGAGGTTTCATTCGGCGCGGCCCTCGCTCTATGGTTTAGAAATGCACTTAGCCACGATGTTCCGGGAGATATCCACGTTCAAACCGCACGTCGTCATTATTGATCCCATCACCAGCCTGATGGATTCCGGCTCCGACTCCGAGGGCAAGGCGATGGTCACGCGGCTGATTGATTATCTGAAGGCCGGCCAGGTCACCTCGCTCTTCACCAGTCTCACGCAAGGCGCGCATCAGTTGCAACAAAACGAAACTGGCATGTCCTCGCTCATGGACTCCTGGGTGTTGTTGCAAGACTTTGAAGGCAACGGCGAACGCAACCGCGTCCTCTACGTGCTCAAAGCGCGCGGCATGGCGCACTCGAACCAGATTCGCGAGTTCCTGATTTCGGATCACGGCATTGATCTCGTGGACGCTTACATCGGAGTCAGCGGCGTGTTGACCGGCTCCGCCCGTGTGGCGCAAGGCGATCTTGAAAAAGCCGCAGTGTTGGCCAGCCAGCAGGAAGCCGCCCAACTCAAGCGCGAAGTGGAGCGCAAGCGCAAGGCACTCGACCGGCAAATCAGCGATTTGCGTTCTGATTACGAAGGCGAGGCACTGGAACTGCGGCGCATTGCCGAACAGGTCGGCACGCGCACCTTCGTGCTGGGCACCGAGCGGGCGGCCTCCGGTCTCTTGCGCCAGGCGGATACCAAGGTGGCAGCCATCGCGCGGGTCATCCACAGAAATAGAAAGGTAAGTTGATGAAAACCAAACCAGTGAAGCGACGGGTTGTCGGGGGTGCGACTGGAAATGGTCAGGAGCGCGGCGTTCACGCCGCTTCAACATCCGCGAATGGGAGCGCTTCCTCACATGCAGACGCTGTGGTGGGTCGGACGGTGAAGCGGGCTAAAGCCCGCGCTCCAAAGTCGTCCCAATTGTGGCAACTGCGGCTTTACGTGATTGACCAAACACCCAAATCGCTGACGGCGTTCGCGAACCTGAAAAAGATTTGTGAAAGCCACCTCAAAGGCCGCTATCGCATCACGGTGGTTGATCTGGCGAAGCAGCCCCACCTGGCGAAAGGCGACCAGATACTCGCGATCCCCACGGTGGTGCGTAAGTTGCCGAAGCCGGTGCGAACCATCATCGGCACGCTTTCCGATACCGAACATCTGCTCGTGGGGCTGGATTTGCGCGCGGCGGTTTAACCTAAAATCCAAAATGGAAAAAAAGCTAAACAAAAATCAGCGCGTAGGAGCGCGGCGTTTACGCCGCTTCACCGCCCGCATGGTTTTGGGTATTCGTGAATCACAGGCGTGGTGGACGTTGAAGCGGCCTGAAGGCCGCGCTCCTTTTGCATTGCAAGATTCAGCTTCAGCTTTCTGACTTAACCGAGACGTACCTTCGTGAAAGCAAACAAAACCAAACGCGCTACCAAGACTATTGCGAAGCCTCCCGCTTCCCGGTCTAAGGATAAATACATCCTGCGACTGTTCGTAGCCGGGGCCACCGCCCGCTCGCAGCAAGCCATCTTGCGCGTCCGGGAATTGTGTGAAGTGGAATTGAAAAACGGCTGCGACTTGAAAGTGATTGATATTTATCAGCAGCCCGCACTGGCGCGCGCGCATCAGATCGTCGCCACCCCGACGCTCATCATGGCCTTTCCCAAGCCGGTGCGCCGGTTCATCGGCAACCTGTCCAACACCGACGGCCTGTTCGTCGAGCTGGACGTGACCACAAAGGTTAAAATCACACTTTGAAAACACCGCGAAAGAAAAGTTCCGCCCGTCCCGATCAGTCTGGTAGGGCGCGTCACTCCGTGCGCGCCGCTGTTCTGCCTGC
>JAYUAV010000362.1:0-13474 GCA_043741175.1 Verrucomicrobiota bacterium | reverse complement strand
CCACGGTTAACAGCCGCGTGCTCTACCATTGAGCTACTCTGGAACCCGATCCGTTAGGGCGCGAACTCTACAAATCATCTTCCGCACCGTCAAATTATTTTACCGCAACTTAACTTCACGATTCGCATCACCAAGCTTGACAACTTTCACTATCGGCCTACAACAGTCCTCGAACCCGTCATCTGTCGATCGGACGCTTTGAAGAGATCATGTCGTACTCTTCTTTTCTGCAACCCAGCCAATGACGATTTCGAGTACGCACGACTCAGACAATACTATGACAACAACCTCAACTCCCGACGACTCGTTCACTTCCGATTCAACCCACCTTGACCGCGTTCCGCGTGCGCTGCGCGCATTTCGACGTTTTGGACTTTTCGTTTGCGGTGTGTGCCTCTCGTTAATGTTAGTGACAACACCTGCGAAGGCGCAGTTTCTGGATTGCTCCTGTCTTGCGACTCAATCCGTTCTGTACACATTGAACTGCACGGGGACGATTCCTGACCTTTGCCTCGTGGTGTCAAATTGTTGGTATCCGCCAGGCGGCTCGACGGGTTTCGCTTGCTCTCAAACTCCCGCGCCGGGAACGTTCGTCACATCCAATACGCCAATCACGTTCACTCTGACCAATCTTCCAGGTCTCAATACATTCACTTGCAGCAATCTTGTGTTCTATGTCGGCGCGAGCACCAATCGCTTCACGCTCATCTGTCCGACGAATCAAACTGTCGCGTGCAATAGCACCAACTGGATTTTCTATGGCCCGGCAGGTTGGTCGAATACCTGTTGCACCAACGTACTCATCTTCGGTCCGTTCATCACGACCAATTGGCCGACCATGACCGCGCAGTGGATCGGTCAGGCGTGCGGTGTCGTGGATTTCTGTACGGAAACCATCCTGTTCGGCACTCTGGCTAATCCCTGCAATTGTCTCACGCTCATCTGTCCGTCCAACATCATCGTGCAGACGTGTCTGAATTCCACAGCGGGTACGGGCTTCACCAATGTTTCCTATCCGTTGCCAGTCGTGAGCAACACCTGTCCCGGCGTCATCACAAACTTGGTTTGTTTCCCACCGTCCGGATCGTCTTTCCCTATCGGCACGAACACCGTCACTTGCTTCGTTCAAGACAGTCTAGGCAACAGCGCCACCTGCACGTTTGATATCATCGTACTGGGCGACATTGATCCACCCATCATCAATTGCCCGCCAGTTTCCACCGTGCAATGCGGCTCCGGCTGGGTGCCCGTGCCGCCGCCTGCGTTCGACGCGTGTTGCTCCAACAATGTTTTTGTGATGATACAAAGCATCTTCACCAACGTCGTCAGTCCGTGTTTTGAAACCGTGTTCATTAACTGGCACTTCACGGATTGCAACGGCAACGCCACAAACTGCACAGAAATCGTCAATATCGTGGACACCACGCCGCCCGTGATCGTCTGCAACAGTAACCAGACCGTCCAATGCGGCACCACGGCGGGCGGCGGTGGTGGCGGATGGACGCCGATTCCGCCGTTCGCGTTTGACACCTGTTGCACCAACCCGCCAACAGTCTCACTCGTCGGTATTGTCACCAACAGCCCCATCCCATGTAACACCACGATCACACTCACATGGATGGCAGAAGATTGTTGCACCAACATCGCGTATTGCACAGAAGTCGTGAACATCACCGACACGAATGCGCCAGTGATCATTTGCCAGCCGTTCAAAACGATTGAGTGTGGCACCGGGCCAAACTGGTTTGGCGATTATCCGCTGGCGTTTGACTCCTGCTGCGGCACCAACATCACGCTCAATCTCATCAGCGTCTTTACAAACATACAGACCACCTGTTTCAGCGATTACACTTTGGCGTGGACGGCGACCGATTGCTGCACCAACACTTCGCTGGTTTGTACGCAGAGGTTGTTTATCGTGGACACGCTCCCGCCAAACGTCATCTGTGCGTCCAACATCACCGTCAACTGCGGAACGCCTTGGAACTTCACGCCACCGACAGCCTTTGACGATTGCTGCACAGTTGCGCCGACCATCGTCATCAACACCACGGTTACGAACGTGCCCGCCAATTGCCCGACCATCATCACGCGCGATTGGTTCATCACAGACTGCTGCGGCAACACCACAAATTGCAGCCAGACCGTGACCATCGTGGACACCACTCCGCCAGTCATCTTCTGCAACAGCAACCAAGTATTCCAATGCGGCACCGCGTGGGTACTCACGCCGCCGCTCGCCACGGATAATTGCTGCACGAACACCGCTGGGAGTACGAATGTTCCCGTCACGATCTTCAACGTCGTCACGAACACCACGAGTCCGTGCAATGAAATCATTGTCGTCACTTGGCAGGCGCAGGATTGCTGCGGCAATAAATCCTTCTGCACAGAAACCATCAGCGTGGTGGACACTGTTCCTCCGATCATTGTTTGCAACAGCAACCAGACCTATCAGTGCGGCGCGGTTGCTGGCACGCCCGGTTCGTGGATTCTCATCCCGCCGTTCGCCAGCGACGCATGTTGCGGCACGAACATCACCGTCTCCATCTTCAATGCCGTCACCAACGGCTCAATCCCGTGCAATCAAATCATCACGCTCACCTGGCAGGCAGTGGACTGCTGCACCAACGCGTCTTACTGCACTGAAACGATCACCATCACCGACACCACACCGCCGGTGATCAACTGCCAGCCGCTCGTCCAGATCGAGTGCGGCACGGGCCCGAACTGGTTCGGTGCTTACCCGACCGTGTTCGATGCCTGCTGCGGTACGAACATCACCATCACTCTCAATAGCGTCCTCACCAACTTCACCTCCGTCTGCTTCAGCAGTTACGATCTGATGTGGCAGGCGACGGATTGCTGCACCAACACCTCGCTGGTTTGCACGCAGAGGTTGACCATCATTGATACGCTGCCGCCGAACGTCATCTGCGCGCCCAGCTTCACCGTCAACTGCGGCACGCCTTGGAACTTCACGCCGCCGACGGCGATTGATGATTGTTGCACCAACCCGCCGACCATCGTCATCAGCAGCACGGTGACCAATGGCCTGAACATTTGCCCGGTCATCATCACACGCGACTGGATCATCACCGACTGCTGCGGCAACTCCACCAATTGCAGTCAGACCGTGACCATCGTGGACAACGTTCCGCCAGTCATCACCTGCGGTCCAAATCAGACCGTGCAGTGTGGCACGCCGTGGACATTTAACACTCCGACTGCCACGGACAACTGCTGCACCAACACCTCCGGCACAGGCGGCGTCTCCATCGTCATCACGACAATCTCCACGAACAACATCGCGCCGTGTCAGGACATCATCACCGTGATCTGGAAAGCCACGGATTGCTGCGGCAACGCCTCCTTCTGCACCAACTCCGTCACGGTCATTGATACGATCCCGCCGGTCATCACTTGCCCGACGAACTACACATTGCAATGCGGCAGCCCGTTGATCCTACCAGTCGCAACCGACCTCTGTTGCCCAACGCCAATCGTCTCATTCCTCACCGCCAGCACGAATGTCACTGGACCTTGCACCACCGTTCTGACGATCACTTGGCAGGCGATGGATTGCTGCACCAACACCGCCCTCTGCACAAACGTCGTCACCATCGTTGATACAACTCCACCGGTGCTGACTTGCGCGAGCAACCTCAACCTGACATGCGGCACACCGTGGACATTCACACCGCCCACTGCCACCGATCTTTGCTGCGGAACAAACGTCACCGTCACGATAACCAGCACCACCACGAACATCGTCGGCTGCACGCGCACCCACACGCGTAACTGGCAGGCCGTGGATTGTTGCAGCAACACCGCCACTTGCAGTCAGGTCGTGATCGTGAGCGACACCACGCCGCCCGTCGCGACTTGCGCGCCAAACAAGACTGTTCAGTGCGGAACAGCATGGACGTTTGATGCGCCCACAGCCTTCGATGCTTGTTGCGGCACGAACGTGACCATCACAGTACAGTTCACCACTCCGCCGTTCGGAACTCCGTGCACGCAGACCACCACGCGCCAGTGGCTCATCAGCGATTGTTGCGGCAACTCCGTCATCTGTTCGCAGACCGTGGCCATCACTGACACCATTCCGCCCACGATCAATTGCCCGCTGGGCTTCTCAGTTGCACCCGGCTCGCCGTGGACATTTGGAACACCGACTGCAAACGACGCCTGCTGCTTGGCGGGCATCACCGTCATGTCCACCACCACGAACGTCCTGCCCGGATGTCTGGTCGTTCACACACGCACATGGCGCGCACAAGATTGCTGTGGCAATCTCTCGCCGCTTTGCAGCCAGTCCATCTACGTCTCGACCACACCGCCGCCGAATGATCTTTGCCAGAATCCGTTCCCGATCTTCGTCAACGCGCCTTATATCTGTGGCTCGAATATCTGCGCGACGCCGTCCGTGCCGGGATCGCTCCAGCCGGTTCCGTGTGGCGCGTCGGCCAACACGCCGGATGTCTGGTACACCGTCACCGCAGTTTGCACCGGCCCGATGACGATTGACACTTGTGGACCGTGCGCGCCGCATCCGACGTTTGACACGGTGTTGTCCGCCTACACCTACACGAACAATTGCAACGTGCTTTATGAGGTACCCGTCTCTGGCACGTTCACCTCGTGCAATGATGACTGTCCTCCGGGCGGTCTCTGTCCGGGAACGCTCCAATCCTTCATTCGCTTCCAAGCCATCGCCGGTCAGAGCTATCGCATCCGTGTGTCCGGCTTCGCAGGAGCAACAGGTTGGTTCCGCCTGCGCGCCACACAAAGCACCACTGCACCGGTCAATGACCTCTGCGTGAACGCCATTCCCATCACGTCGGGCGTGACCAACTGCGGCACGACATTGTGCGGCGCAACTCCGACACCGGGCGGTAATCTCATCCCGACGCCGTGCGGATCCTCGGTCAATACGCCGGATGTCTGGTATAGCTTTACGCCGCAGTGTAGCGGCCCGGTAAGCATTAACACTTGCGGCTCGTGTCTGCCTGCGGGCACGTTCGACACCGTGTTGTCTGTCTATACGGGAATCTGTCCCGGCCCGCTGAATCAAGTCACTGGAACGCCACCTTGCAACGATGACTCAACCAACGGGCCCTGCACGGGAACACTTCAGTCGCACGTCCAGTTCAACGCCACTGCGGGTGTCACCTATTACATCCGTGTTTCAGGCTGGGCGGGTTCAACCGGTAATTTCAAACTGGTACTCAACCAGACGATTGCGCCTCCTCCGAACGATCTCTGCCAGAATGCCACCGTGGTCAATGCAGGCACGCACGCATGGAACACTTGCGGGGCTACTACGTCCGGACCCGCTGGCCCGTGCAATCCGAGCCACGATGTCTGGTTCAATTACACGCCGAACTGTTCCGGCACGATCATGATGAACACCTGTGGCAGTGCCATGATCAATACTGTGCTGAACGTTTATTCAGGGCCGTGTGCCACACCGACATTGGTAACCTGCAATGACAACGCCACCGCAGGTTCGTGCGCGGGTTCTCAACAATCCTACGTGACGTTCAACGGCGTGGCGGGCACCACCTATCGCATCCGCGTCGGTGGAGCAGGCGGCGCGCAAGGCAGCGGTGTGTTGAACATCGTCGGCCCAAGCCCGCTCGCTGTTCCGACTTGCGGCACAGGCGCGTTGAGTTGGCGTTGGTTCCTCATCACCGGCCCCGGCAACGGAAGCTCATGGTCGTGGTCCATCTCAAGTCCATGTTGCGCGAATCTGCGGAATGTGAACCAACCCGGTGCTGTCACCACTGCCGCCGGGTTGGCCGTCATCTTCCGCAACAGCATCAACGCGCAATGCCCCGGCACAGCCTTGGCCTTCGGACCGTTCCTAGGAGTTGCAGTCCGTTGTGGCCCGACCGCGCCCGTCATCCTGCAAGTCGGCGCACCCTTCGCGTCGCCGCTCAACATGTGCGTCGTTGGCAACCTCAATCAATTGCCTACCGCCGGATTCTGCTCCTTCAACCCGGAGATCGTGGGAGTGGAATTGACCGGACGCGACGACAATAACAACGGTGTGGACGACTACATTGACATCGCCACGGGAGGAAGCGCGGACGTGAACGGAAATCTCGTTCCGGACGAAACTGAAACCTGCTTCGCGCCCGAAGTCACCGCCAAGCCGGAATCGCAAATCGTCGAGATCGGCCAGAACGTCACGCTCGGTGTCACCGTCAGCGGCACACCGCCGTTCAGTTATCAATGGTTGCTCAACGGCGTTCCGATTCCCGGCGCCGTCAATAGCACGTTCAACATCAATCCGCTCACAAGCACCGACCTCGGCAACTACAGCGTCAGCGTGAGCAACGCCTGCGGACAACTTGATGGCACATCCGCAGAAGTCATCGTTGAACAGACTTACATCCCTGTCATCACCGACGCGAGCCTCGCGGACGGCTGGTTCAGGTTCATGGTCGAAACTAAGATCGGCTTCAACTACGTAATCGAATACAAGAATGACCTCACCGATCCGACGTGGACCACGCTCACCAACACGCCCGGCATCGGTGCGCCGTCGTTCATCTACGATAGCGAGCCGCACGCGCAGAAACGCTTCTATCGCGTGGTACAACAGCCCGCCGGGCCGTAATCAAAACCGCTTCGCTCCCAAGCCCGGCCTCGCACAGAGGCCGGGCCTTTTTATGGAGTGCGGTGACTCGTCGCCGCTTTCCCCGCTTTGGCGACTTGTCGCCAAAGCAAGATCGCGTTCAGCGGTCTGCGAACAATCATGACGCTCCTCGAACACTCGACGGCGACAAGTCGCCTGCCGAAAGCGTGGACAAGTCCACGCACTTCATATCGCAAATCACCCAATTGAAACTTGGCACTCCGGAGTCATTCTGTTTATCTGACCGCGCCCGAATGAACATCCAACGCGCCGCCACACTCGTTCTCACGACAGTTCTCTGTCTGGCCGCGTTTTCATCCCGTGCTGAGGAAGAGCCGTTCTTCAATGTTGAATCCCTGAACTCAGACAGCCCTGTCGAATGGAGTGACATTAAAAAGCGCGCCATCGCCACCAAGGGCGTGAAGGTCACCTTCGGCCATCCCATCTACGGAAAGGGAATCCTTATCGCAGATCGAGCGGAAGTGGATATTGCAAACTGGGACATCGCCGCCTCCGGCAAAGTCCGCATCCAGCGCGATGAAATGGTCTGGGCTGGCGACGACATCCGTTACAGCGTCAAAACTCGGAAGATGGAAGCAGTCCAATTTCGCGCGGGAAAATCTCCGGCGTTTGCTTCAGGAAAAAACCTCACGGGCGATGTTTCCAACACAACTTACAGCGCGACCAGCGCGTACATCACCACGGACGATGTCACCGACCCCACCACACGCATTCGCGCCAGCAGCATCAAGATCGTACCGGGGAAATATTTTGAAGCTCGCAACGCCGTTCTCTTCGTCGGCAACGTCCCGATGTTTTATTTCCCGTTCTACACGCAGCGTCTCGATGGCAAGGGCAACCAGTTCCGTTTCGTGCCCGGTTATCGCAGCCGCTACGGACCGTTCCTCAAGAGCAGTTATGATTGGATCGCCAACGACCAACTGGATGGCGAACTCCATGCGGACTACCGCCAGAAGCGCGGATTCGGCGGCGGGCCGGACTTCAATCTGCACCTCGGTCGCTGGGGTGAGGCCTCGCTCGAATACTATTTTCTCCATGATCTCACGCCGGAGCGCGACAACCTAGGCTTCGACATCCCGGCCAACCGCCAGCGACTCCGCCTCGGCTACGACGCTGTGCCGTGGACTAATCTCAACCTGAAAGCCGTCATCGGTTATCAGAGCGACGAGCGCATCCTGCACAATTTTTTCGAGAGCGAATATCGCGCGAATCCTCAGCCGTCCACGTTCTTTGAAGTCAACAAGACCACCGACAACTTCAGCCTCGATGTGCTCGCCCAACCACGCGTGAACGAATTCTTCGAGACCGTCGAGCGTCTGCCCGATGTGCGGCTCATAGGTTTTCGTCAGCAAGTTCTCGACACGCCCGTCTATTACGAGAGCGAAACTTCCGCCGGATTTTATCGCCGCCGCTTCGCCATCACCAACAACGTCGCATCCGGCCTCGATTATTCCGGCACACGAGCCGACACCTATCACCAGCTCACGCTGCCTCAAACTTACTTCGGCTGGCTCAACCTCACGCCACGCGTCGGCGGACGTTTGAGTTATTACGACGATCCCAGCGGTGTTGGCGCACTTCCGAACGATGATGCTTTCGCACGCGGCATCTTCAACACCGGCGCAGAACTCACCTTCAAGGCGTCGCAGACCTGGGCTGGCACACGCAGTCGTCTGCTTGATCTCGACGGAGTCCGTCACATCGTCCAGCCGTCGGCGAATTATATTTATGTGCCGCGCCCAAATCGTTTCCCCGGCGCATCGCAGATGTTCGATGCGGAACTGCCAAGCCTGCGGCAATTGCCGATTGAATTCCCGGACTACAACTCCGTTGATTCCGTGGACAGCCAGAACACGATGCGCTTCGGTCTGAGAAATCGTTTCCAAACCAAACGCGACGGTGAGATCGGCGACTTTTTTTATTGGGATGTTTATTCTGACTGGCGCATGAGACCGCGAGCGGGGCAACGCACGTTCTCCGATCTTTTCTCCGACCTCGTGATCCGCCCGCGTAACTGGCTCTCGCTGGAATCTCTCACGCGTTACGACATCCACGACGGACTCTGCCGTCTTTCATTCCACAACCTCACGTTGCAACCGAACGAGACCTGGAGCTGGGGCATCGGCCACCTTTACGTGCGCGATGATTTCGGCGCGACACCGACGGCGTTGCAGGGTGGCAACAGCTTTCTCACGAGCACACTCTTCCTGCGGATGAATGAGAACTGGGGATTCCGCGCCACGCATCAATACGAGGTGACCGAGAAATGGTTGCAAGAGCAGACTTACTCCCTCTATCGCGACCTGCGGAACTGGACTGCCGCGCTGACCTTCCGCATCCGCGACCCACACACCACTGAAGGCAAAGACTACGCCGTGGCGTTCACGTTCTCGCTGAAGGCTTCCCCGCGATTCAAAGTCGGCGAAGACGCAGTTCACCCATCGCGCCTGCTGGGTTATTGACCAGAAAAGTAGGCTCGCCACTTGGTAAAGCTGGCTTGAACAAATAGGAACCGTTGCCATGTCCCTCTCCGGCGTGTGACCATTTATGGGGACGATCCGCAACAGCGTCAACTCCACTGCATTGACCAAGGTCGGCACATCCTCGTTGACACTCTCCGGCACGAACACTTACTCGGTGTTGACGAAAGTCAATGCTGGCACGCTCCAGGTGGACGGCGCACTCACAGGCACGCCGTCGGTCACGGTGTTCGGCGGGACTCTCGCTGGCAATGGCTTCATTTCGGGAACTGTGGACATCCAATCCGGCAGCATCCTCTCCCCCGGCGCATCCATCGGCCAGATGACCATGACCAGTTCACCCCAACTCGACTTCGGCAGCACGAACATCATGGAGATCAATAAGTCGCTCGGAACGAATGACTCGGTTGTCGGACTCGCAAGCGTTACTTACGGCGGCACCCTGATGGTCAACAACCTCGCAGGCACGCTCTCGGTGTTTGATTCGTTCAAGCTGTTTGATTCTGCGAGCTACGCTGGTGCGTATGACCTCCTAGAACTGCCCGCGCTCGGCGCAGAACTGTTCTGGGATACGAGCAAACTCACCGTCACCGGCACGATCAGAGTCATCAGACTCCGTCCGGCCATCACAGAATTCGGAATGAACGAAAGCAACTTCTTCCTGAATGGCACCAACGGCGGAAACACTTCTACCCACTACATCATTGTTACCGCCACCGATCTGACGGTGCCGCTGGCAAGCTGGACACCCGTGGTGACGAACCTGTTTGGCGGCGGCAACTTTACCTTCACCAATGCGGTCAACACCGCAGAGCCGACGCGGTTCTACAACGTCAAGACACCCTGACGTAACTCGGCTACAAAGCTAAAACAGACAAGCCGACGGGACACACCCGTCGGCTTCGTCTTTTTATGTCAGGACAGCGATTTTTCTCCCGATGTGGATGTGACAGGCATACGCTGTCCACGACATGGCAATCCTCGGCAAACGCAACATCCTCTCCATCGTGCGGGCGTCCGCACCCGGTCTCTATCTCAATGGCGGCGAGTTGGGCGAAATTCTACTGCCCGGTCGTTATATCCCGGCGAACCTCAAGCCCAAGGATAAACTCGATGTGTTTGTCTATCGCGATTCCGAGGATCGGCTTGTGGCGACGACAGAAATCCCGCTCGCAACCGTCGGCGAGTTCGCGGCTATGAAAGTGGTCAGCATCAATGATCGCGTTGGCGCGTTTCTGGATTGGGGATTGGCGAAGGATTTGTTGTTGCCGTTTCGCGAGCAGGAAAAAATGGTACGCGTCGGACAGAAGGTCGTGGTGTTCGTTTATCTTGATCCCAAGTCCGAACGCATCGTCGCCAGCGCGCGATTGCATCGGCATCTGAATCAGGAGCGACCATTCTATCGCAACAGTCAGCCGGTGGATTTGTTGATCACGGGCGCGAGTCCGTTAGGCTACCAAGCCATCGTGGAAAATTCTCACAGTGGATTGCTCTATCGCGACAACATCACCACGCCGCTACAGATCGGGCAGAGGCTGAAAGCCTTCGTCCGCAACATTCGCCCGAACGACCAGATTGATCTGAGCCTCGACGCTTCCGGCTACAAACGGGTCGCGCCGCTCACGGATCAAATCGTGCAAGCGCTGGAAAAGAACGGCGGCAAGCTGGCGTTCGACGATGACAGTTCGCCGGAAGTGATCCGGCAAAAGTTCAGCGTGAGCAAGAAAGCTTTCAAACAAGCGTTGGGAAAACTTTACAAATCGCGCCGCATCCAGTTTCTGAAACCTGGAATCCAAATGCTCGACAACTCTTCGTGGTCGCCGGGGAAGTGAGTTGGAGTTCAAGCTTTAGCTTGCTCCCAAAAGCCATGCGATGTCCTGACAAGCTAAAGCTTGAACTCCAGCACGCTGCAAGAGTCCTCGTTTCCGGATTTCCTTCCCCGTCTTGCTTCCGCGCTGTTTTTTTGTTTTCATCCCGGCGTGCGAATGAACTGCCGCAGGTTGTCCGCGATTTTTTTGCTTACCGTGTTGCCATGTCTGGGCTTTGCCGCCGGGCGTGAGTCTGTGCAGGTGACGTTGGATTACGTGGCTAAGAAGGCTGAAGAAAAAGCCCGCAAACCATTCCGCTCGCCGCGTCTTGATCTCCCGGCAGTGTTGCGGCAGGACAGTCTCGATTACGACAAGTATCGCGAGATTGAATTCCGCCACGAACGAGCACTATGGGCTTCGGACGGGATGCCGTTCCGCACCGAATTCTTTCATCCCGGCTATATCTATCATGAACCGGTGCGCGTGAATGAATTCACTCTGACCCACACGCAGCCGATTCGTTTCGTGCAGGATTTTTTTAACTATCGAAAGTTGAACATCGCCAAGCAGATTCCGACAGATACAGGCTACGCAGGATTCCGCATCCTGAGTGAAGTGAACGGCCCTGGTCACTGGGACGAACTCGGCTCATTCCTCGGCGCGAGCTATTTCCGATTACTCGGTAAGGGACAGCGTTACGGCCAATCAGCTCGCGGTCTGGCAATTGATTCCGGCGAGACGGATCGTCCCGAGGAATTTCCCATCTTCACCGACTGGTGGCTCGGCAAACCGCAGAAGGAAGATACACAGGTGCGGCTCTACGCGATCCTCGACAGCGTGAGTTGCGTGGGTGCGTATGAATTTTTGATCCAACCCGGCGAGACGACCATCGCGGACATTGAGTGCGTCTTATATTTCCGCGAGACGAACAACGTGGCGGCGGTTGATCCCAAACGAAAACCCATCACGTCCATCGGCATCGCACCGCTCACGAGCATGTTCTGGTTCGGCAAAAACTCGGAGCGCAAATTCGACGACTACCGGCCTGAAGCGCATGACAGCGACGGGTTGCTCATGCACATGGAGAACGGTGAGATGCTGTGGCGTCCGTTGAACAACGCGTCTGTGATGCGGCATCAACGCTTTGCCACGAAGAATCTGCGCGGCTTCGGCCTGCTGCAACGCGAGCGCAGTTACGAGGCGTATCAGGACATGTTCAATTACTATCATCAAGTGCCGAGCGTATGGGTTGTGCCGCGCGGAAACTGGGGCGAAGGCGATGTGCATCTGCTCGAACTCAGCACGCAATACGAGGGCTTGGACAACATCGTGGCGTTTTGGGATCCAAAAGTTAAACCCGTGCCGATGCAGCCGAAACGTTTTGCTTACACGCTTTACTGGACATCAGAAAACGACATGAAGCTTTCGCAGAACCGCGTTATCTCCACACGCATCGGCGCGCATCCGCGTCATGCGGACTGGCGGCAGGTCGTGATTGATTTTGAAGGGCCACGCCTTGCGGTCATCGCAGAAACCAACGCGCCGGTGGCTATCGCTAATTGCAGCGACAACGCATCGCTCACGGAGAACCAAGTGTTTTACAATCCCATCAAAAAGAATTGGCGCGTCATTCTCGCCATGCAGCCGCGAGCTGAAAACAAGGATCCGGTGGACATCCGTTGCACGTTGAAGCAAGGCGATGAGACGGTGAGCGAGACGTGGACATATCATTGGAGTCCGCCATGAACGAACCGTTCGAGTGGAGTAATGCACCGGGAAAACTTGCGGGTCGCCCGATGGAGGAATGGAACGCGGCTTACGTGAAAGTGGAGAGTTACTTTCATGCGTTGCGCATCCGTAACCGTGTCCTACTCGGCGAACTTGTGCAAAAGGTTTTGGATCGCGCGATGAAGCGTGCGACAGGGGAACTTCATCGTAGCGCCACCGAACTTGCCGCTGAAGAGATGGACTTAGTCGTCACCGAATGGTTCGCCAATGTGCTGGAACGGATACCGACGGGAGTGGAACACGTCTTAAACACGCGCGGTCGGCTCGCGCTGTTACTCGCGGATATGCCGGGCAAGTGGCAGGATCAATTTCTCTCTCCCGGCCCGTGGCCGAAGGAGTTTGTGGATGCGATGCAGGATGCGTATCTGCGTGCCGGCCCGGACTTCCAAGTATCGCAGATGACACCGCGCCCACTTGATCTGGGCCCGATCACGACGCTGACGAGTTTTGGCAACCTGCCTTTCAAGAAAATGGTCACTATCTGGATTGCGTTTATCGTCGTGCTAGGCGCGGTTTTCTGGCTGACGCGGTGACATTTTTGAAAATGTTCCGTCTCCTGTAAGTCCATCCCATTGTCGAGACTGAAAGCTTGGCTGGACGGTTTGAGGATTACCCGCAGCGGCCGCTCCAGCTTACTATAGCAATTAACAATAACATAGGCACGTTTGGGCGATAAAAAGGAAGGGGTTGGCGGCGGTGGCGAGGTCTTTGCGGAGGCGGGTCTTGAGGGT